>JAGCFA010000058.1 GCA_017650375.1 Alphaproteobacteria bacterium
CGTTCAATAAATTCGCTGCCTTCTTCCATAATGGTCACGTCAGCACCAAAGTTGGTATCAAACACAGCGTTAAAACCTAAACGACGCAAAGCCGCATAGATTTTACCTGTGGTGATTTCACCAGGTTTATATCCAAAAGCTTCACCAATGGCGACACGCACCGCTGGTGCAATTTGAACCACACAGTATTTTTCAGGATCTTGCAGCAAACTCCACACATATTGTGTATCATCACGTTCCGTCAAAGCACCTGTTGGACAATGGGCTGTACATTGACCGCACTTAATACAGGGGCTGTTCCCCAGTTTTTCATCCGCAGCGGGTGAAATATGAGTGCTGATCCCACGTTTCAACATGGACAAAGCCCACACGTTTTGAACGTTCTGACAAACTTCTACACAACGACCACACAGGATACATTTGCGTGGATCCAAAACGATACTCTTTGTGGAATCATCTTCGGGCATTTCTTCCTTACTTGCTGTAATATTTGCAAATTCGCTGTCACGAATACCAAAGTCAGCCGAGAGTTTGCGCAATTCACAAGTGTCATTTTTCAAACAGGTCAAGCATTCATTGGGGTGTTTGCTGAGTGTCAATTTGAGAACTGTACGACGTGCTTCAATAATATCCGGATCACGTGTGACCACTTCCATGCCTTCGGCGACAGGGGTGCAACAAGAACGCACCATACGTCCACCTGCTTTCACAATACAAATACCACAGGCGGCGGTTGGTGGCAAATCAGGGTGATGACACAAGGTCGGAATCTTAATTTGCACGGATTTAGCAGCCTCTAAAATCGTTGTTCCAGCAGGAACTTCAACTTCTTTTGAATCAATTGTTAATTTTACCATTTTCATATCCTTATTTCTTTGTATTGACATTGCATGCTTTTACTTGCTTTTCGGCAGGTTTTTCATCGGGCGTATCCCCATCCACCAACAAAGCATCATATTCGTTTTTAAAGAACTTCATTGTGGAAAGCACGGGGTTCGGAGCCGTTTGACCCAAACCACAGAGGGAGGCCTTCTTCATGGCGTTGCCAATTTCTTTAATCTTGGCGACATCTGCCTTGGTGCCTTTTCCATCTGCAATCTTTTTCATCAATTGCAACATTTGATAGCCACCAATACGGCAAGGGGCGCATTTACCGCAAGATTCATCCACGGTAAAGCCCAAATAGAACTTGGCGATTTCCACCATACTGTCATCTTGATCCATAACGATCATACCACCAGACCCCATCATAGAACCGATTTTTTTCAGCTCTTCATAGCATAACGGCATATGGAGTTCGGATGCAGGAATCACACCACCCGAAGGACCACCGGTTTGTACGGCTTTAAAGGGCTTACCAGAACTGGTACCACCCCCAATTTCGTTCACCATTTCGCCGACGGTTGTCCCCATTGGGACTTCCACGAGTCCTGAATGTTTCACTTTACCAGTGATAGCAAATACTTTAGTTCCCTTGGATGTGGCTGTTCCCACTTCGCTGAACCATTCTGGACCATTTACCATAATGGGACCAACATTCGCCAAAGTTTCTACGTTATTGATTGCAGTTGGTTTTTGGAACAATCCCTTTTGTGTCGGGAACGGTGGACGTGGACGCGGTGTCCCACGTTTACCTTCCACAGATGACATCAAAGCTGTTTCTTCACCACACACAAAGGCACCAGCACCATAGCGAATATCTGCCATAAAGTTGAAATCCGTCCCAAAAATGTTGCGGCCTAAAATACCATAACGTTTGGCTTGTTTAATGGCCAATTCCATGCGTTGAATGGCGAGTGGATATTCCGCACGAATGTAGAACCAACCAGAAGTTGCCCCTGTTGCATAAGCACCGATCATCATCCCTTCCAACACAGCATGGGAGCCACCACCCAAAATACATGAATCCATGTAAGCACCCGGGTCACCTTCGTCCCCGTTGCAGATCATGAACTTTTCGCCATCAACTAATGGGGATTTGGACAACATTTCCCACTTTGTTCCTGTGGGGAAGCCACCACCACCACG
This sequence comes from Alphaproteobacteria bacterium, assembly GCA_017650375.1. GTDB lineage: Bacteria > Pseudomonadota > Alphaproteobacteria > CAAHEQ01 > UBA3637 > UBA3637. Next base: position 2,029 of record JAGCFA010000058.1, read on the forward strand.
ACCACGCAGACCCGACTTTTTGATGATATCCAAAACTTCTTCTGGTTTCATGGTCAAGGCTTTCATTAAACCTTGATATCCACCGTTTGCAATATATTCACCCAAATCTTCTGGATCAGAATGTCCCAAAAGGCGCAAAACGATCTTGCGTTGTTTTGTAAAGAACGGCAAATCCAAAGACAATTCTTGTTTTTTCAAATAATCAGAAGTGTTCACATCGCCTTCTGTCTTTAATGCAGGTGCCACGTGTTCGGCCACAATCAAACGGGCCATATCAGCGGTCACATGTTGATATAAAACCGGCTTTTTACCTTTGATTTCCACGCGGGCTAACGGACCAGAGGCACAAAGCCCCATACAACCTGTGCACACCAAACGAACATCAACTTCCAAACCAGCGGCAACCAAACTTTCCTTAAAGGCTTCCAATACGCTGGCGGCTCCTCCCGAATGGCAACTGGTCGCATTGCAGGTATAAATGGCAGCCTTATAATTTTTAACTTTTTCTTTAAATTCTTCACCCAATTTAAGTAAGTTTTCCTTTTGGGTGCGGCCCAAAGCCTTTAATTTTTCAATTTGTTCTTGTGTGAGTTCTGCCATTGTTATTCTCCTTTTTTCGCCATTTCATCACGCCATTCTTTAACAATCTTTGGTGCATCGAGTGGTGTTACGCGACCATAAGTTTTGCCGTTTACAACCACCACAGGTGCCAACCCACAGCAACCCAAACAACGCACGATTTGAATATAGAATAAACCGTCATCTGTTGTGACACCGGCTTTTACGCCCAATTCTTTTTCAAAGGCTTCAATGACCGATTGACCACCCTTAATGTGACAAGCTGTTCCATCACAAATGGAAATGACCACCTTGCCGGGGGCTTTTAATTTAAAGTGGTTATAGAATGTCAGGACTGAATAAATTTGTGCCATCGGGATTTTCATTTCTTCAGCCACGACTTCCATCGCGTCCCAAGGCACATACCCGAATGCTCCTTGAATTTCATGCAAAGCCATAATCAAGGCCCCGCGTTTTGTTTTCCATTTTACCAGTATTTTTCTGGTCTCTTCTTGGATTTTTGCTTTATCTTCGGCCATCGCCTTTTCTCCTTTTCTTGGTTTCAAAATGATGCGAAGTCTTATAGCATATTCCGCTATAAAAATCAAGTGGTTTTGAAGAAATTCACCATGAACAAAATTATTTCTCAAAGATAGCCAAATTTTAACTCATTCACAAGCGTCTCGCGCTACATTGGGTTTTTTACCAGATGGA
>JAGCFA010000059.1 GCA_017650375.1 Alphaproteobacteria bacterium
AACACCGGCTGCAATTCCAGCTTGAATATCTCTTTCTTTATCCCCGACAGAAACAGATTGTTCCATATCCAAGTTGTATTTTTCTTTGGCCTTCAGAAAAAGTCCGGGGTTTGGTTTTCTGTCCGGACCGGAAAGATCTGGGCAATGAAATACATCCGTAATCACAATCCCGTTTTTTTCAAATTTCTGACACATATAATCCGTCAGTTTTTTGTATTCTTTTTCCGAAAAATAGCCACGAGCAATTCCAGATTGATTAGTAATAACAATAATCTTGTATCCCTTTTCTTGTGCTTTTTGACACAGATCAAGGATACCATCTATCAAAAAAAAATCTTCTGCTTTATGAACGTATCCTGTGTCAATATTAATTGTGCCATCTCTGTCTAAAAAGAGCGCTTTATTCATAATATAAATTTTCCTCAATCAAACCGCATAGCATGTGTCCCAAAGCAAGATGCATTTCCTGAATATGATTTGTTTCTCTTGAAGGGACACAAATAGAAAGGCTGGCCTTTTCTGCCATTTTTCCACCTTGAGCTCCAACAAATGCTATTGTGGTGATATTTTTTTCCTTAGCCAAATCAAAAGCTTTGAGGACATTCATGCTGTTTCCACTGGTGGAAAGGCCGATAAGAATATCTCCTTCTTTTCCCAAACCTTCCACCTGTCTGGAAAAAATTTCATCAAATCCGTAGTCATTTCCAACAGCCGTTAAAATAGATGTATCTGTTGTTAAAGCAATACTAGCCATCGCCGAACGATTTAATTTATATCGTCCCACCAGTTCAGCGGCCAAATGTTGTGCCTGAGAGGCAGAGCCACCATTCCCACAAAACATTATCTTATGCCCTTGTTTTAAGGCATTTTGGCACATTTCAACGGCTCGGGAAAGCTGCTGAGCCTGTTGTTTAAGTTCAAGAAAATAATCTGAAATAACTTGACATTCTTTTTGAATAAAATCTTGCATAATTTATCCTTTCATCTTTTCAATTTGACTGGTTGTGGAGTGGCCCTCTATCCTTTTTAAATTAATAGCTTTCCCACCGTTTTTAATTAACCATTGAGCCTCTGGCCACTGATCCAATGTATATCCTTCTTTAGCTATGATATCCGGACGGATAGCCTGTACCAATGGCAGAGCCGTATCATCATTAAAAACAATGACATAATCCACCACTTCTAAAGCAGCCAATATATTCGACCTTGTTTCTTCATTTTGGATAGGACGATCAGATCCTTTATACCTTTTAATAGAAGCATCTGAATTAACCCCGACTACCAAAATATCACAGTATTCCTTAGCCTGTTTTAAAGAAGATAGGTGTCCCAGATGGATTAAATCAAAGCAACCATTGGTGAAACCGATTTTTTTCCCTTTTGACTTGAGCATAGGGAAAAGTTTTTTTGCCTGATCAATCGTCAAAATTTTGGAAACACCAAAATCATCTTCTGTTTCTTGGATTCGTTCAATCAGTTCATCCCTAGAAACAGTCGCCGTTCCCAATTTGGCAACAACAATTCCTGAAGCTGTATTTGCCAGTTGGATAGCCTGTTCAACAGATGCCCCTGCCCCAATAGAAGCACCTAATACAGCTAAAGAAGTATCCCCTGCCCCGGAGACATCATATACTTCACGTGCTTTTGTTGGAATTTGCAACAGATCATCAGGATGTTTTGCATCAATATAAAGCATCCCATATTCGGACAAAGTTAAAACAATCCCTCCTATTTTGAATTTCTTAAAAAGAGCCTTCGATTTTTCTTTTACAACATTTAAAAAGTCCTTATCCGTCGGATTTAAAGAAAGCCCCGTCACCGCCGAAAATTCTTTAAGATTTGGTTTTACCAACGTCGCCCCATAGTAACGATGATAATTTATTGTTTTCGGGTCAACTAAAACAGGTTTATTCAATTCCTGACAAATCTTTATGATTTTAGGCGTTAAAATATCATTCAAAACACCCTTATCATAATCAGAAAGAAGAACAATATCTACGGAAAGAATAGCTTGGTGCAAAAGTTTTAAAAGGCGCGGAATCAGATCATCAGGCATCGGCAATTTTTCTTCGAAATCCGCCCGCAATAAATGGTTATGCCCCGCAATAAATCTGGTTTTTACAATTGTTGGGATATCCTTTGCTTTCAGCAATTTTGAATGACAGCCTGTTTCATCAAGTAAAGTAACAATTTTTTGACCAGACGCATCATTTCCTATAACCCCTAAAAAAGTTGTCGGACATCCAATAGCCCTTAAGTTAGCCACGACATTCCCTGCCCCACCCAACATTGATTTTTCATCTGAAAAATGAAAAATCGGAACAGGAGCTTCCGGTGAAATACGAGACACTTTTCCATACATAAAGTGATCCAACATAATATCACCAATACATAAAACTTTTGTTTTAGAAAATTCTTGAATAATCGTTAAAAGAGTCATGGTCATTACCTTCCTTGAAAAGGAAGATATCATAAATTAAAATGTATGTCAAATAAAAAGCTTGATTTTTAATTCATAATTCAGCATAATGGAAATATGAAAGAAAAAATTCTAGTTATTAAATTGGGGGCTTTAGGCGATTTTATATTTGCAAGTGGTGTTATGAAAACCATTCGTGAAGCCTATCCTGAAGCTCATATAACCTTACTGACGGGACCGGCTTATGTGTCTTTGGCAAAAATGAGTGGCTATTTTGATGCTATTGAAACAGATGCACGAACAAGGAACCCAAAAGATTGGTGGAAAGTATGTAAAAAAGTTTTAGCAGACAATAAATGGGATTTGATTTTTGACTTACAGGTTTCCAGCAGAACAAAAAAGAAATATTATACTTTGGCGCGCTTACTGACAAGCTATCCTATGAAGTGGGGATTATTATCTTCTAATGGTTTTTTAATAAAAGAATCCTCTTTAAAATTCCCTTTTTCATGGGGAAAAACAAGCTCTTCTTTTTTAAAGATGGACTTTAAACCAGCTTCGTTAGCTTTTTGTTATAACAAAAGTGAATGCATTAAAAAATTACCACAAAAATATGTTTTAATGATTCCAGGGTGTTCTGCTGCAAATGCATATAAAAGATGGCCAGCAAAGTTTTATGGCAAAGTTGCTATTGCTTTAGCCAAAAAGGGAATTGCCAGTGTCGTAATTGGAACAAATGCTGAAAAAGAAGATATAGAAACAGTTTGTAAATCCACTCCTCTAGCCGTCAATTTTTGTAATTGCAATAAGATTATCGATATCCCCGATATCGCACATCATGCTTTGGCCGTTATTGGAAATGATACAGGACCAATGCATATGGCCGAATTGACTAATGTTCCTTGTATTACCTTATTCTGCGAAAGAACAAAGAAAGCCTGCCAAAAACGCCCCCATATCACAAATTTTGTCGGTAAGAAAATTGAAGATATTCCCCCTGAAGCTGTTATAGAAAAATTATTTTCTGTGTTGCAATAACTTGATACCAATTTCCAATGTTTTTTGGCGAAGGGAATCGTCAGAGATGGTGTTGACTTTTTCTAAAAGTGGCATTAATTCTTCTTCTGACAGAGGCCATTCGGGAACGGGTTCTTGTTCATGGGATAAACGAACACCGCCCTGTTCTATCTTAAGATTAGAGACTGCCGGATAGCCAAAATAGGTATTTACGCGTTCCATTACACGCCCCTTTTGATGCTCTAACAACATTGCAAAAGCGCCACCAGCTGTACGTACGTAAAGTGTTCCATTCATTCTGTCTTTGGCAGGAAACATCAATTTAACAGGTTTAACACCTATGGCCAATTCTGTCCCCATAATATCGGACCAATGCGTAATCAGTTCTACCTGAGTAAAGCCATGCTGTCCCAATAAAGGACGCGCCAATTTTTGAACTTCACGCGTTAAATTATCTAACCCTTCATAGGTACGTGAACGCGGGCTTTGTGGAAATTCACATTTTTCGGTCATCTTTGTATTTTTCCTGAAAAGCAGCCACAAAATCAGCCATTTGATCGGCTTCTATGGCTTCACGAATTTTTGCCATTAAATTTTGATAAAAGCGCAAATTATGTTCTGTCATCAACATTGCCCCCAAAATTTCACCACAACGGAAGAGATGATGCAAATAACCACGTGTATAATGTGTGCAAGCGGGACATGTACAGTTTGCATCTAAAGGCGAATGATCATCTTGATAACAAGAATTGCGAATATTCAGGACTCCATGACTGGTAAAAGCTTGTCCCGTACGACCAGAACGAGATGGCATCACGCAATCAAACATATCTATCCCACGTGCCACAGCCCCAACAATATCAGATGGACGACCTACCCCCATCAAATAGTGGGGCTTATCATCAGGCAGTTCTGGAACAGTATAGTCCAAGACTTCAAACATTTTTTCTTGACCTTCCCCCACAGCTAATCCTCCCACAGCATAACCATCAAAGCCAATTTTTTTAAGGGCTTTTACTGATTCAAGACGCAAATCTTTGATCATCCCACCCTGCACTATTCCAAAAAGGCCGTAACCATCACGATCCCGAAAAGCATCCTTGGAACGCCCCGCCCAGCGCATTGAACGGCGCATAGATTCTGCCACTTTCTTTTCGGGCGATGGATAAGGTAAACATTCATCAAAGGCCATAGAAATATCAGCATCCAAGAGGTGTTGAATTTCAATGGAACGTTCGGGCGTCAATTCAAATTTTTCCCCTGACAAATGGGATTGAAAGGTTGTCCCTTTTTCTGTAATTTTACGAAGACCTGATAGGCTCATGACTTGAAAACCACCGCTATCAGTCAAAATTGGGCCTGGCCAATTCATGAATTTGTGAAGCCCGCCAAAATCAGCCACTCGCTCTGCTGAAGGACGCAACATTAAATGATAGGTATTTCCCAAAACAATTTGAGTCCCTGTGCGTTTAATGGCTTCCACCGACATTGCTTTTACTGTACCAGCCGTTCCAACAGCCATAAAGGTAGGAAGCTCCACCGTTCCATGAGCTGTTATCAGCTGACCACGACGCGCTTTCCCAGAAGTTTTAATTTTTTTATATTTTAACATGGACAAAAGTTTCTTTCTGTGCTAGAATGTTTCTATTATAACATAAAAAAAAGGATATTTCAAATGGAAAACTTGAACAATGTTGAACAAAAAGAAACCCCAGAAGAACACTTGGCCAAAATTGATCGCTTAAACGAACAATTGAAAAATGAAGAAAAAAAAGAAAAATCAGGTTGGAAAGGATTTTTTTGGGCTATTCTTTTGGCTTTAGCGATTCGTTCCTTTGCTTTTGAACCTTATAACATTCCGTCCAGTTCGATGCTCCCTTCCTTGTTGATTGGAGATTACCTTTTTATCACAAAATTTGATTATGGTTATTCTCGTCATTCATTTCCGCTTTCTCTCCCCATAATTCCTAAAGGACGCGTTTTTTATGTAGAACCAAAACAAGGGGATGTGGTTGTCTTTAAAAAACCTCCGGAAAACAAAGTGGATTATATCAAACGCATTATCGGTCTGCCTGGGGATACTGTTCAAATGAAATCAGGCCAGTTATATATTAATGGCGATATCGTTCCTAAAAAAGAATTAGGAGAAGAATATTGGGATACAGAAGGTGGGAAAAATCATTATACACGTTATTTAGAAACCTTGCCAAATGGGGTAGAACATCTTATCTATGAATTAGGGGACAATACCAAATATGATGAGACAGAGGAAGTATTCGTCCCTCAAGGATACTTTTTTGTAATGGGTGATAACAGAGATAATTCCTTAGACAGTCGTTATTTTGGCCTTGTTCCTATGGAAAATTTAGAAGGAAAAGCCAGAATCATATTCTATTCTACCAACGGAAATGGGTTGTTCTTTCAATTTTGGAAATGGTCTGAATTTTTAAGATTGAATCGTTTTTTCACTGATATCAAGTAAGGAGATCTTTAATGAAAAAGAAAAAAGAGGTCACTGAAAAAACAGAAAAATTTATTTTAACTCTAAAGAGAAAATTTAAAAATCCGGAAATTTTTGAACAAGCAGTCCAATTGGCTAAAGATGGACAAAAAGCAGGCTATGAACGATTGGAATTTTTGGGAGATCGTGTTGTGGGTTTGATTGTTGCTGAAATGCTTTATAAAGCTTTTCCTAATGAACAAGAAGGCGATTTGGCAAAGCGTTTCGTTCAATTGGTTTGTGCCAAAACTTTGGCCAAAATTGCGATGCTTTGGGGAATAGACGATCTTATTAAAGGGGAAAATAAGCAACTCCATCATAACAAAAATGTGTTATCAGATGTCTGCGAAGCAGTTTTAGGGGGATTATATTTAGATTGTGGCATAGAAGCCGTTCAAGAGGTCATGAAACCAACCTGGGAACCATTGATGTTGTCTTATGAGCATGCACCTCAAGATTATAAATCTAAATTACAGGAATGGAGCCAAAAAAACTTTCAAGTGCTCCCCGTTTACCAGTTGTTAGAAAGAACAGGACCAGCCCATATGCCTGAATTTACTGTTTCAGCTGAAGCCGGACCTTATCACAAATTGGCCAAAGGAAGTTCAATTAAACAAGCCGAACAAAATGCCGCCATTGAAATTTTAAAGGAAATTAATGCAGAATAAACACTTTTCTTTTATAGCAATTTTGGGAGCAACAAATGTGGGAAAATCTACACTTGTCAATCGATTAGTGGGACAGAAAATAAGCATCGTTTCACCCAAAGTTCAAACGACCCGTTCCCGCGTTCGTGGTTTGATCAATGAAGGAAATACCCAATTGGCATTGGTGGATACACCAGGAATTTTTTCACCGCATAGGCGTTTAGACCGTGCAATGATTGCAGCAGCTTGGGCAGAAACTGATGATTCTGACAGATGTTTATTCATTTTGGATGCCAAAAAAGGGATACAAGCAGAAGAAGAAAAAATTCTTGATAAACTGATCAAATCAAAATCAAAGTTTATTATTGTCGTTAATAAAATGGATGCTGTAAAGCCCGATAAATTGATGGTTTTATTAGAAAAATTAAATGATATTAAAACTGTTGAAAGCGTATTTTGTATTTCTGCGTTGAACGGTGAAAATATAGCAGAATTGAAAAACTATCTGCTGGACACAGCCCCTCAAGGTGAATGGCTTTTCCCTGATGGTTTGGTATCGGATTTGCCGGAAAGTTTATTTTGCGCTGAAATTACACGGGAAAAATTATTTATGTATTTAAGGCAAGAACTCCCCTATCAGTTGATGGTGGATCCTGTCAGTTTTAAGCGGGGCAAAAACGGTCTTACCATCGAGCAAAACATTATCGTTTCAAAGGCAGCACATCGCCCTATTGTTTTGGGAAACAAAGGAACAATGATTAAAAAAGTTGGAGAGGCTGCCCGTAAAGAGATGATCAAACAGTTAGGATATCCCGTCCGTTTGTTCTTGTTTGTTCAAGTTAAAGAAAATTGGACGGAAGATAAAGCACGCTACAAAACCTGGGGATTGGATTTTAATGCCTGAATTTAAAACCGAAAATGCAATCGTTTTGGGAGCAAAGGCGTTGGGAGAAAATGCCTTTGTTTTATCTTTATTGACATCTGAAAATGGACGCCATTTAGGAGTCATAAAATGCAAAAATCCCCCCCAAATCGGTGACATTGTTCACGCCAGATGGAAGGCCAGATTATCCGAACAAATGGGGACTTTTTACATTGAAAATGTTCATTCAACAGCCGCTTCTATTTTAGATGATATGGGGCGTTTGAATTGTTTATCGTGCCTGTGTGAATTGTTAAATATGACCTTACCAGAACGACAACCCCAAGAAAAACTTTATGAAAAAGTTTCTTTGTTTTTTAATAACTTATTTGAAGAAAATTATTTAATACATTATATTTTTTTGGAAAAAGATTTATTGGCTGCTTTAGGGTTTGGATTAGATTTATCTGGGTGTGCTGGTGGTGGCAACAACAATGACTTAGCTTATGTATCCCCCAAAACCGGTCGAGCTGTCAGTCGTGAAAAAGGACTGCCTTATCACAAACAATTACTGCCCCTACCCTCTTTTTTATGGAAAGATATAACTGCTGATTCAAACGATATTCAGCAAGCTTTACACCTAACGGGATACTTTTTAAGGCAACATACTTTAAATGGTCGATTACCTAATAGCCGACAATTTTTAAAATAATCCTTGACGAAGTCAAAAGATTTAGGATATAATTTCCCAAAAAGGAGTTTACATGAAAAAAAACAACGCTTTAGAATTGGCTCATCAATTGCATCATTTGGAAGAAATGGTAGAATTGGCAAACGACCCCAAATTATTATGGGAAGAAATGCAAATTTTGGGCAAAAAAGCCTTTACCTTGCAGGAAAAAATGGAAAAACTGTTAAACGTTTTAGAAAAGGAAACCGAAGAAGTTTCAGCTGTTCAAACTTTATTCGAAACACGTGAAAGAATGTGGGATATCATGAATCAGCTGGCTGTTGCTGAATTAAAATTAAAAGAAAAAACTTTAACAAAAAAAGGGAAAAAGTGTTGCTCCCAAAAAGAAGAACATAAATGTTGTTGTCATCATGAGCATAGTGATAAATGTTGCCAGAAAAAGGGTAAAAAATGTCAAAAGAAATAAAAAACATCTCATTTGAAGAAGCTTTAAAAGAATTGGAATCCATTGTCCAGAAATTAGAATCTGGACAAGTGAAATTGGAAGAAGCGGTAGAAGCCTATGAAAAAGGGTCTCAAATGCAAAAAATCTGCGAAGAAAAATTAAAAGAAGCCCAAATGAAAGTCGAAAAGTTAATCCTGAATAAAGAAGGAAAGGCTGTCGGGAAGGAGCCTTTGGATGAAACAATTGAAGGATAAATTAATTGAAGCACGGACCTTGCTAGATGCTTCTTTTGATAAAAAGATGACTTTGCCGGAAGGAAAAGAAAAACGTTTAGTGGAAGCTATGCGTTATTCAGCCATCGGGGGCGGAAAAGCTTTCCGCGCTTTTTTAGTTTTGACGGTGGGAGAAATGTTGGGTTTAAAAAAAGAAAGCGCTTTACAAATTGCTACAGCCTTAGAAATGGTGCATACTTTTTCATTGATTCATGATGATTTACCGGCCATGGATAATGATACAATGCGACGGGGAAAGCCCACTAATCATATTCAATTTGATGAGGCAACCGCCATTTTAGCCGGAGATTCTTTGGTTATAAATGCTTTTGAAGTTTTATCTGAAGAAAATAATTTAGCCCCTGAAATTCGCTGTCAGCTGATTCATTTTTTAGCTCAGATGGCTGGAAAAGAAGGCATGTGTGGCGGGCAAATGTTGGATTTGATTGGAGAAAAGGAAACTTTAAATTTAGAGGAAATAACCCGTCTTCAAACAAAAAAGACTGGGGCTTTGTTGCGGTTCGCTGTTTTGGCACCTGCCATCGCTAGTCATGCAGATGAAAGCACCAAAGAGGCATTAGAAAAATATGCTGATTGCATCGGATTGATGTTCCAAATAACTGATGACATTTTGGATATTGAAGGTGATGAAAAATTAATGGGAAAGACTTTGGGAAAAGATAAGTTGGAAACGAAATCCACCTTTGTCAGCTTGATGGGATTGGAAGAAGCGCGCCAAAAAGCGCATCAATTAGGGAAAGAAGCAAAAGAGGCTTTATCTTTTTTTGGTGAAAAAGCTGACCTTTTACTTGAAGCTAGCGACTTCATTTTAGAAAGGAAAAATTAAATGGTCCTACTTAACAAACAGGAATTAGAACAATTTTGTGAAGCTTTGCATGAGTTATATCCTGATCCGAAGTGTGAATTGGTGTGGGAAAACCCTTGGCAGCTAATAATGGCTATTATCCTATCGGCACAATCCACCGATAAAAATGTGAATCG
>JAGCFA010000006.1 GCA_017650375.1 Alphaproteobacteria bacterium
TCCAGTCATTGCCAATAAAGTGTCCACCATTTTTTTATATTTTAAAAAATTTCCTGGATGTTCTGCTTCTCCTTTTAAAATCAAAGCTAACACATCCATTTGATAGATTTCATTTTGCTTGTTAAATCCTAATAGATGATTGACTGTAAAAGGAGTTGCCTTATTCAAAAAGCGATTTGATTTTTCCAAATCCCCATTATAAATATCAATACATGCTTTATCCAACATATCTATCATGAGATGCCTTATTTTTTGGATAGAAAATGATCCAAAACAACTTGTGCGGATATTAACCCAAAAATACCAGTCAGCGTTGGGAGAGAGCCCATTTCATGACGTACTCTGCCTGATTTTTGTTCAGTGTTTTCCGGCATTTTTAAATGTGCTTTATCGGGTTTTTCTGGTGAATAGACCACAGGAAAATCCAAGGGAATATTCCGCCTGCGTAATCTTTTACGAATAAAAGCTGCCAAAGGACATTGATAAGAATCTTTCATTTTGGCAGTTCGTACTAATTCAGGACGTGTTTTCATGGCAGCGCCCATGGATGAAATGAAAGGGATGTTTGCCTTCACTAAAGCTTCAATCAGGCAAACCTTTGGATTTAAACTATCAATAGCATCAACAACGAAATCTGGTTGACAAGATAAAATATCTTCCACAGATTCTGCATTGATAAGAATATCCCGCGTATCTACTTCGATATCTGGTGCAATATCCAAGACGCGTTTTTTCATAACTTCTACCTTCTTTTTTCCTAAAGTGGAATGAAGAGCTACTAATTGTCTGTTAATATTACTGGGAGAGATAGTGTCATTATCTATGATTGTCAAATGACCGATACCGGCTCTGGCTAAAGCTTCTATCACATATCCTCCTACGGCTCCACATCCTGCGACCAAGACGTGTGATTTTTTTAGGCGTTTAAGGGCTTTTTCACCCACCATTAAACGCATTCTTGCCAACCTATCTTCCATTTATTAACCTTTCAAAATTGCTAAAAATTTGTTCGGGATTCACGCCCAATTGTTGATATAAAAAGGGCAGGGCAACAGGCGAAGCCATTCCATCAGGTGCATCTGATTCAATCAGTAATTTATCGGGGGGAATAATGGGAATTTTTTTATCATTATGAACGGAAAAATAACTTTGTGAATCTGCTAAAAATCCCACGACGATTTTATCACCTGTAAAACCGTGAAACAACATTCTGGTATCCTTTTTAAAAGGGCGTAGCAGAGGCATCATTTCCCCCCAAGCTCGCATGCAGTGGATGCTGACCACACGATTGTATTTTTGTGCCAATTTTAGCTGTGTCAAAAATATCTGTTTTTGACGTGTAAAATCGGGTTTTAGTTTATCCAGGCCGATTTCTCCTACTTGTATTTCTGGATTTTCAGATAATCTTTTTTCCATATTTTCTGCCCAATCTCCTGTGGCTTCATCTGTATACCAGGGATGAACACCGATACTAGGAATAATTCCTTTTATGTTTTTTAATTTGTCCCAATCTGCCATATGGGCAGAATTAACTAAAATTTTGCCTACTCCCACTAACTGGGCATCTTGAAATTCTGTTTCTTTTAATAGGTGACAATGTGCATCAATATAAATCATATTTTCAGTATAATCGCTTTTGATAAAACTGTCAATATGAATAAAAAAAATCGCTTGAAAAACAAGCGATTTTTTGATTTATCAGAATTTTACTTTTAAACGCGCTGAAAAACCGTACATACGCATTGGATGTTTATCCAATGAAACAGCAGTTCCTTCAACACCAACCATGACGTTTTGGTAAGGATAGCCATCCAAAGCCAAATTCCATTGAGGACGATCATGTTCTGTCTTACTCAAATAAGGATGAATGGCAAAGTACTTACTCGGTTGGATATAAACACCCGGTTGCAGTTGATAGCTATCTTGCTTTACGGCTTTAGTTGTTCCGATGAAACGGTTATAGCTTGCCTGTATATAGGGCGTTAAAAAGCCCATACGTATTCCCAAAAGTGCGTATGGCGTCAACAATTTATAACGTGCAGAATTTTCTTCGCTTCCTTTTTTATCGGTGGCTTTTCCCCAAGTAAAATCAGTACCAATAACCATATCAAGGTAGGCAAAATCCAAAGCGTGAGCCTGCAATCCAAAGGAGTTATCAAAAGACCTTTTATGTGGGACAGCGCCATCATATTCTTCGGAAGCTTTATATTGTTTGGTATCCGGACGATAGGACATATATCCCCCTTGTAACTTAAAGGAGAGCCAATCCGTTATACCATAGAAAATCCGTTCAGCTACTTGCCATTGATACCAGCGACCATTTTGAATTAATTTACCAGTTTCTGGATCATGTTCTTTTTTTAACCCTCCCTTTGGTACAACAAAAGTTCCTACTGCTGTGTCGGAAACAAATTCTCCTTTTTTTGTAAAGAATAACGGGTTCCCAACGGCATAAGCCGGTTTTTTATAGACAGGAGATTTTTTTTGCTGATTTTGAGCTGTATAGGATGAATTTTTTGTGTAAGAAGAATAGGTAGCTGTGTTTGTTTTTACATTTTGAGAACGCACTACAGTTTTTGGGGGTTGAGGAGGTGTTGGTTCTTCAGCTCTGATAACAACCTGTTTCACCGGTTTTACTGGTGCTTTTACAACTTGTTTTACTGTTTTTGTTGTTTTACAATTTTCGCAGGTAGGCACATTGTATTGAACGACGGTTTGTTTTTGATAAACAGTTGGTGCAGGAAGTTCTTCTGTGATTTGTTCAGGCGGAATTGGTTTCAGTTCCACCGGTTGTGCTATTGCAATAGCTGAAAACATTATTACAGTCGAACCTAGCAAAAATTTCTTCATTTGTTTATCCTTTCTATTATCTGTTTTAATAAATAATCCTCCATATGTTTAAAAAAATTATCTTTTTTTGAACATATTCCGGAAACCATTATAGGCTCCATTGATTTCTCTGGTTGTCTCTTTTATCTCACGCGTTGTATCCTTAACAGCTTCAGCTGTATCACGCCAAGAACGAGCGGTATCAACCTTCATATATTGTTCATTATAGTTGATGTTCCGTTTAGAATAAGAAATACTTGACAGGTTACTAGCTATCGCTGCTGCGTTAGCAGAGGCTTGAACATCAGAACCGCTGAGGGTGTAACTCCGATCAACCGCATCTTCTAATCTTGGTAACAATGAAGAAGATGAACCAGAAGGTCTGGAAGTTGATGTTGTAACAATGGTATAGGCTGGTCCTGAAACAGTATATTTTGATACTGGAGCAGGTTGCGTTTTTTGTGTTTTTACAACATGAACGACACGAGCATGACGAACAGAAGTTGTTTCTGCTGTTTCTGAATTGTCAGAAGAAGCTTTCTCACTTACGAACCACGCTCCTCCAACCAAACCGGCAGCAAGGGCAGCCCCTTTCCAAAATGCTGCTTTTTTCTTGGGCGGAGCAGGAATTTTGGGCGCCTCAGCCTTACGCGGAACAGCCGTGTCAATTCGCACTCTTTTTGCAGCACGTTTTTCTTCTCTCATGATATTGATTTCGCCAACCATTTTAGCTCTTTGTTGGCTTAAATGTGTAATCATATCGCGATATTCTTTATACATGTGTGGGAAATTTGTCCATGTCGGTTTTTTATCCCAATGAGAAATAACCCGATCGTACTCTGCTCGACAAGCATTTACCTTGCTGGCTAAAGAATCTAATTCGTGTTCAAAACGACTTAATGAACTGGGTCTTACAGTTCCTCTAAATTCATTAAAAACCAACTCTTTCTGATTTTTAAACCACTTTGTTCTTAGTTTTTCTGTGGTTAAAACAAGTCCGGAAAGCTCTTGATAAATGGGGTTTTGGATTTTTTCTTTTGCTGTAACCATGGACGACTCCTTGTTTTGACAGTATTAGTTTACCACATTTTTGAATCTTGTCAACTCTTTTTTTTATGGAAGAACAGGATTTTTTTGATTTTAGGCCTCCTGTGACGACTTGGATCAATATCAATGCCGACTTCTGTTACCCGTCCTTCTTCAATCGCATGGACAACTAATTCAATTGAATTCAAAATTAATCGGTCGCCGATTTCAATATCTGAAAATTCTTGCATAAATAAATCGGAGATTGTAAAGGAACGAATCCCCTTATTAACCTTAATTCCATAAATTTTTTCCAATTCTTCGAAGGTTGTTTCTGGGGCAATAGGGAAATCACCGAAGTCATTTTTATCTTCCGGATTGATGCGCCCGAACAGTTTATCCAAAACTGGTCTTTGTGATTCTGATGAAATAAACATATAGACTTTATCTCCGGATTTGAGTTGTTTCAATCCAGTTCCCATAGGATAAGAAACACCCTTTCTGATGACCAAGGTCGGTTTTGCCCATCTGGGGATTTTTTCTCCTTGAATAACGGGTGTTTGTTCATCCAGCTGATACATGACCAAAGAAGTATCATTAAGACCAGGTAAATCAATCTCTGTTTTTTCAGGAGCTGATTGCAACTGGGGCAGGGCAACACCACACATTTTTCCCATCCAAGGGATAGCAAAGCCCTGGACGGCTAAACTGATTAGAACCATCACAAAAATAATATTAAAGAAATCTTCGGCTAAAGGAATATTTAAAACCAATGGCATCAAAGCTAATAAAACGGATGTTGCCCCCCTTAATCCGACGAAAGAAATAAATAACTTGTCGGAAAAGGTATATTGTTTGAAAAATCCCAGCAGGCAAAAAATCATCATAGGACGAGCAAAAAACATTAAAATAATTGCAATTAAACAAGCCAGTCCCCACACGTTTTGAAGTCCCTGAAAGGTAACGAACATCCCTAAGCAGGTAAACATACTGATTTGACTCAGCCATGTTATTGTTTGTTGAAACTTAGAAATTTGTGTATAAGCTTGAATCTTGGAATTTCCTACTAAAATACCGGCAACATAAACGGCCAAAAAGCCACTCCCCCCCAAAATATTTGTTACAGAAAATCCAAATAGGACCAAACCCAGTACAAAAATAGGATATAAAGCTGTTTCTAATGGTATTTTATTGATCAGATATTTGATTAAATGAGAAAGACAATAACCGACCAATCCGCCGATAAAAGCTTGTTGAAGCAGACTTGGGATTAAAAAATCATAGGAAACGGGGAACCCATTCACTTTTTGCTGAATCAATAAAATAAAAGCAGAAGTTAAAAAGATGGCCATCGGATCATTGGATCCTGATTCGATTTCCAAAGTTGATTTGATTTTTTCTCGCAAATTAAGGCCTTTAGAGCGCAATAAGAAAAAGACGGCAGCAGAATCAGTAGAACTGATAATGGAAACCAACAATAAACTGGATAACCAGTCAATGCCCAAAATCCAGTGAACAAAGGGAGCCAAAAAAAAGGCAGTGACAGCAACACCACATGTTGCCAATAAAATAGCAGGTTTTGCATTTTGTCTGTAATTTTTAATAGGTGTTTGAAAACCGCTGTCGAACAAAATCATTGCCAAAGCAACTGATCCCACAAAAAATAAAATTCGGGGATGTTGGATGCTTTGTAATATCTCTAATCCACCGGCTCCGGTTAGAACGCCAATGCACAAAAAAATTAAAATCAAAGGAATTCCGACCCGACCGGACAATAAACTAGTCAAAATACTGATGCATAACAATATTGAAAAAACTAAA
>JAGCFA010000060.1 GCA_017650375.1 Alphaproteobacteria bacterium
CATTAGCAATGACGCTTTATGGAGATATGGATATATCTATTTTGGATGAAAAGCCATCAGGACGAACCCCCGTTATAACACGTATGATGAGTAATAAAAAAATTCCTGAAATCATCCAAAAATTAAAAAGCTGGCCCAATCAGGTTTATTGGGTTTGTCCTTTGGTAGAAGAATCTGAAAAATCAGATTTAGTGGCGGTAAAAGAACGTTTCAACGAGCTTAAACAAGTTTTCGAAAAAGATGTGGCTTTGATTCATGGCAAAATGAAGCTTGATGAAAAAGAAAAAACAATGGCTGATTTTATTTCTGGCAAAACAAAAATTTTAGTTTCTACCACCGTTATAGAAGTGGGCGTTGACGTTCCAAATGCCTCTTTGATGATTATTGAACAAGCAGAACGTTTCGGATTAGCAACATTGCATCAACTGCGAGGACGTGTCGGACGCGGGATTTTGCATTCATCTTGTTTGCTTGTATATGGGAAACTATCAGAAAATGCACGGCAACGATTGGAATTATTACGCGAAACAGAAGATGGGTTTAAAATTGCTGAAGCTGATTTACAAATGCGAGGAGCCGGTGAAATTTTAGGCTGGCGTCAAAGCGGATTGCAGGAATTTAAGTTAGCTCAATTACCAGAACACACTGAATTATTAAAGCAAGCAACCATAGACGCAAAAAACATTTTAAAAGCAGATCCAATCTTAGCTACAAAGCGAGGGCAGGCTCTGAGAAGTCTTTTGTATTTATTTGAAAAAGATGCTTCCATCCATACACTGAAAGCGGGGTAAATATGCCAGTACAATTCAAACTTCAACCAAGAACTTATACAAAACAAATGCGTAAAGAATTCGATCATAAAAGGTTGAATCGAGTCTTTGTTTTATGGCTTTATCGGTCAGGACAACTGGATAAATATGTGCGAGAAATCAATTTGGCCAGAGCTGCTCGTGGTTTAATTCCGCATGGATTCGATATTCATCATATTGTGCCGTTATCTGGTGGCGGGACAAATCGGCTATCAAACCTTTGTTTAATCGAAAAAAGTCTGCATAAATTTATCAATAAAAATTGTTTTGATCCCGTTTTGAAGAATATTCAAGAAGGAGAAACTGTCATCATTCCTGTTCCGGATTTTGGTCGCATTGCCTTTCGCCAACAGTACGCTTCGTGGATTAACGAGATTTTGGAAAACAAAAAAACTTGTAAAAATAAAACTTTTGTGGTATAATAGTGGGAATTTTTCCATAAAGGAGGATTATATGAGCAAAAAACATTCTGAATCCGGTCGTAGCTTATTAGAAATTGTCGTTGTTTTAGGCATCGTTGCTTTATTGATGATTATCACTTCATTGGGATATAGTTTCATTTCATTAAAGTATCGTGAAAAAGAATCTGTCAAGCAGGTATCCGAATTGGCGGTGCGTTATAAATTGAATCCCGTTAAACCAAAAGAAGGTAAAAAAAGAATCCCCCTTAAAACAATCTATCCGGAAGCTGTTTTAACCGAAGCTAGTGAAGCTTTAGTAACACCAGATACAACATCAACACGCGTTTATTTGCAACCATATGAGGAAACATCTGCTTTCAGTATCGTTGTCAATCAAACTTTACCAGGGACATGTGAAGAGTTATTGGAAAGCGGCGAATACGATATGGTCGTGTTTAAAGAAGGAGTATCCATTGAAGAGGCTTTAACTACCCAAGGCGAAACAGAAAAAAACGCTTTCAGTCGGGATTATTTAATGAGCCCTGAAGGCAAGGAATTAATTCAAAAAATATGTGCACAAGAAAAAGAAACAAAAAAAGTTACCGGTTTAGGATTGGTCTTTGACAAGCGCTGTCCTGGATTAGGAAAGAGCTTTTGGTACAGAGGTCAATGTTGGAACTGCCCCATTACACAGGTACAAGATATTCATGGTGCTTGTTGTTCTTCCTTGAATGAATGTGGTGTCTGCCGTTGTCCTAATGGTGCTTGTAAAACAGAAACAAAAACTTGTGTGGAATGTGTTAACGATGCTAATTGTGCCAATAATTCAAAAGGACATAGGTGTGACACAACAACAAACAAATGTGTTTCCTGTCTTGCAGATAGCGATTGTGCGGAAGGATCTTATTGTACATCCGGTCATACCTGCGTCCAATGTGATACGTTGGACGAAAAAAAACATCTGCTTTGGAATTCCAAAACTGATGAATGTGAATGTGCTAAACCTTTGTTAGCTCTTGGGCAAGACTGTGAAGAGGAGACAAATTGTTGTGGCACGGGTTTAACATGCCATGAGGGTATTTGTAATGAATGTTGGGAACACAAAGGCCCACAACCAAAAGTAGGCGCATGTAATAGTGCTGATTTCCCTATTTGTAAACCAACTGGAAATGGTGCAAATAAATGTGAAAGATGCCCTCAAACACCAACCGCTATTGGTGACGAATGCTACGAAGTATGTGGAGGTTGTTCTGCAGCTGTCAATTTGACTTGCGATACAACACGAAATCAATGTGTTTGCAGTGACAATTTACATTGGAATGGTGTACGTTGCGTCGAATGTACTGAAAATAGCCATTGCCCCACTGGAACAACTTGTAGTGTCACTGGTTCCTGTGAAGGCTGTACAGCTAATTCTTCCTGCCCCAGTTGCCAGGCTTTAGATCCGACAAAGCCGTATTGGGATGGAACAAAGTGTATCGAATGTTTCGCAAATGGACCAGAAGGCGGATGTGTCGATCCAACAAAACCACGTTGTAATTTGACAACAAATGTTTGCGAACCTTGTCCGACTACTGCTCCAAATTGGGATGGAACAAAGTGTGTTGAATGCGTCAACAACAGTCATTGTCCTGTAGGAAAAACATGTGATATAACAAATTCTTGCAAAGACTGCGCAATCAATTCTTCCTGCCCCAGTTGTCTGGCTTTAGATCCGACAAAGCCGTATTGGGATGGAACAAAGTGTATCGAATGTTTCGCAAATGGACCAGAAGGCGGATGTGTCGATCCAACAAAGCCACGTTGTAATTTGACAACAAATGTTTGTGAACCTTGTCCGACTACTGCTCCAAATTGGGATGGAACAAAGTGTGTTGAATGTTCAGAACCAAGCCATTGCCCTGCGGGTAAAACTTGTAATAGTTCAAATTCTTGTGAAGATTGCGCAATCAATTCTTCCTGCCCCAGTTGTCTGGCCCTGGATCCTGAAAAACCATATTGGGATGGAACCCAATGTATTGGGTGTTCTGCAAATGGACCAGCCGGTGGTTGTACTGAAGAAAAACCTGTATGTAATAAAGAGACAAAAGTTTGTGAACCTTGTCCAGCAGAAACACCTAACTGGAACGGATTGCGGTGTTTGGAATGTTTTTCTCACAGTCATTGTGCTGATCGAACAGATGGGCGCGTAACTTGTGATATCAACAGTCATATGTGTATTGAATGTCCGGATAATGCTTCCGGTGTACCGACAGATCAACGTATTGGTTTAACGGCATGTTATTGTCGTCCTGGTTATGTCGTCAACAGCATCGGTACAAAATGTGTTGAAAATTGCTTTTCCGATGTTGACTGCGCAGGCCGGACGGATGGAAGCACCTCATGCGATCTACAAACACATCGTTGTGTAAGCTGTCCAGAAGGATACTTCATGGAAAATGGTTCATGTAAGACCTGTGGAACAGACAGAAATTGCGTTTGTAACCGTTATGGTTTATCCCCTTGGACAGCCGGAGCTAGTTGTGGAAAAGGGAAAAGCTTATATGTCACATTCGAAGGATATTTAATCTTGGATAAAGATGTAACAGAAATCGGTCAAGGTCAAGGCTGTCGCACGGGAACATTGACTTTGACTTCTGAAGAAACAGGGGAAGTTTTCACAATTCCCGCGAAAGGGTATTCCGATGCATATAAACCATTCAAAGTTAACTTGAAAAAAGGTGTCTATAAAGCCGTCCTTCAGACAAATCATGCAAAAGGGATGGAATTTTGTTATCCATCTTATGATTCCAATTTGGGATATGCAGCAATGTGTACAGGAAAATACTATAAGGTCTGCCCTAAAGGAACTTTCTTAGATACCGGATCAAATATGTGTGTTAATTGCTTAAGTGACTATGGCACTGGAGAAGAAGGAGCTTGTGCTAATTTATCAAAACCATGGTGCAATCCGTCCAGCAATTCTTGCGAAGCTTGCTCGGCCAATAAACCTTATTGGAACACAGCACGACGTGAATGCGTGGAATGTATGTCAGATGCTCATTGCGCTAATCGGACAGACGGAAAAACCATTTGCGATACATCTACAAACCTTTGTTTCCCCAAAAATAATCCATATCATCTGGGGCAAACGATTTTTGAATCTGAAACACCAAACACATATTATGTGAACCTCTATCCAGGAATCTATGACATAGTCATTGTTGGTGCCGGTGGTGGAAACCGTGGTATTCGTGAAAAGCATAATCATAACTCTGGTACGGGTGCTAGCGGTGGTTCTGGGGCTGGTTTTGTCGGAACAATTACTGTTACTAAAGCTAAAAATAACGTAGCCGTTCATGTTGGAAAAGGTGGAAAATATAAGTTCACTGACCAGTGTTGCGTTGGTGAAAAAGCAACAGATGGAGAAGCTTCAAGCATTTCTGGAATTATTTCTTGTCCTGGTGGAATGGCAGGAAGTGTTCAGAGCGACTATAATCAAGCTACTGCTGGTACGGGCGGATCTGCATGTACTATTTCAGGCAAGGTTGTTTCAAGCTTAATAAAAAAAGCAGGATCAACAGGTCATACTGGTTCTGCTAAGAAATCAGGTAATCTGACGGCTGTTCCTGGAACGACATCCGTTGTCAGCAACTTTGTTCCCAATAACAATGGGGGTACTCCAGGATTCTGTGCCGGATGGTGGATGAATGGGATGTATGAAGCGGGTCAACACAGTTGTGGTAGTGGTTTAACGAATACTTCCATGACAGATAGTCCTTCTGGATACGTTAAGATTATCTATAAAGGTAATTAGAATCCTTTTTAAGAAAGAAAACAGCCCCAATATTGGGGCTGTTTTTAATAATTCATCCGAGGAGGAAGATGTCTTAAACGTACCAAATAAGGCTTGATAGGTTTATCTCGAGAAATGACGTGTCCCAGAAACCATACGCTTAAAAAAGCAATTGTTTTTTGAGCAATTTCAAATTTAGGACCACGGTCAACCATTTTTTCATACTTTTGGCGAAATGAAGAGATATTTTTGATGAACAGTTGATGACTGACAATATGTTCTTCTAGTTCAGGATAGTTAATGCGTTCCATAATGTCTTCTTCGTGAGAAAAATGGTTGCGTACATAGTCATAGCAGGCTTCAAACATATGGTCTATTTTGGCAATATCCCGTTCCCGCAATCCTTCTGAGGCTTTGTTGATTTCTTCCAAAAACGCTTTGTGTTCATCATCCAAGGGCGGATAATTCAAGCTCATTTGTTCCCGCCAAGATAAAACTGCCATTTTTCCCCCTTTCGTTTTTTTAGGTATTGAACAGAAAGTGTACAACATCTCCGTCTTGCATTATATAACTTTTTCCTTCCTGACGCAAGAGGCCTTTTTCACGTGCTCCAGATTCACCCTGACACGCAATATAATCTTTGTAAGAAACCACTTCAGCCCGAATGAATCCGCGTTCAAAATCACTGTGGATAATGCCGGCGGCCTGAGGGGCCAAAATCCCCTTATGCATGGTCCAAGCATGTGATTCCTTGGGACCCGATGTAAAGAAAGTTTCCAGCCCTAATAACTGATAGCCCGCCTTAATAATGCGTGCTAAGCCCGTTTCCTTTAATCCTAAAGTTTCCAAGAATTCCCCTTGTTCAGATAAAGGCAATTGTGCAATTTCTTGTTCAATGCTGGCAGAAATGATAACAGCGGAATTGCCTTGTTTTGTGGCCATTTCCTCAACTTGTTTTGAAAATTCATTTCCTGTAGCAGCAGATCCTTCGTCCACGTTGCACACATAAAGCACCGGTTTCCCTGTCAATAATCCCAGCTGATTGAATAATTTCAGGGCATCTGCATCTTCTGGTTTTGCCACACGCGCCGGCTTTCCATCCTGTAAAGCCTTTAATACAGGTTCCATCACGGCAACCCAAGCTTTTGATTCTTTATCACCAGCCTGCGCTTTTTTCTGAATAGGAACGATCCGTTTTTCCATGGATTCCAAATCAGCTAACATCAATTCTGTTTCAACAGTTTCAGCATCTCGAATAGGATTGACAGACCCTTCCACATGTACCACATTGGGATCTTCGAAACAGCGCAAAACGTGGATAATAGCATCCACTTCGCGAATATTGGCTAAAAATTGATTACCCAGTCCTTCGCCCTTGCTGGCCCCGCGCACAAGCCCTGCAATATCCACAAACTCTAACTGAGTGGGAACAATCTTTTCAGCTTTATCAATTTTTTGCAATTCATCCAAACGACTATCCGGCACAGCAACACGCCCGACATTTGGTTCAATTGTACAAAACGGATAGTTCGCCGCCTGTGCATTGACAGTAGCGGTTAGCGCATTAAACAAAGTTGATTTCCCGACGTTCGGTAATCCCACAATTCCACAATTAAATCCCATTTTATAAGCCTTTCTTTTATTGAGGTTATTATCGTACAAAATAATTTTTTTTTCAAGAAGTTTTTTTAATAAAGATTTAAAAAAGCCCCTTGATTAAAGGGGCTTTCATTTTTCGGATTTAACCGATTAGGCCAATTGTTTCAGGGCTTTTTTGCCAGGATAGACGGCACGATCACCCAATTCTTCTTCAATACGAATCAATTGATTGTATTTAGCCAAACGGTCAGAACGGGATAAAGATCCTGTCTTGATTTGACCAGCACCTGTTGCCACCACGATGTCAGCAATTGTGGCATCTTCAGTTTCACCTGAACGATGAGAAACAACGGCGGTATAGCCAGCCTTATGGGCCATATCAATAGCGTTCAAAGTTTCGGTAAGCGAGCCAATTTGGTTCACTTTAATCAAAATGGAATTGGCAATTTTCTTTTCAATTCCCATTTTCAAACGTTCTGTGTTGGTCACAAATAAATCGTCACCCACCAATTGAATCTTGCCACCCAAACGATCGGTCAGCATCTTCCAGCCTTCCCAATCGTCTTCGGCCATACCATCTTCCAAAGAAACAATAGGGAATTCGTTAGCGAGTTCTTCATAATAACCCACCAATTCTTCGTTGGTAAAGACTTTGCCTTCGCCCTTCATGTTGTATTTGCCATCTTCATAGAATTCACTGGAAGCGGCATCCAACGCAATACAGACATCTTCACCGGGTTTGTAACCAGCAGATTCAATGGATTTCACGATGAAAGCCAAAGCTTCTTTAGCAGAAGCAATGTTTGGAGCAAACCCCCCTTCATCGCCCACGTTAGTGTTCATACCGGCAGCTTTCAAGTTCTTCTTCAAAGCTTGGAACACTTCAGCACCCATGCGGATAGCATCGCGGCAGGTTTTAGCACCCACAGGCATAATCATAAATTCTTGGATGTCAATGGGGTTATCAGCGTGTTTACCACCGTTCAAAATGTTCATCATAGGAACGGGCAAAATGTGAGCTTCTTCGCCACCCAAATAACGATAGAGCGGGAGTTTAGCGCTGATAGCAGCGGCCTTGGCCACAGCCAAAGAAATACCTAAAATCGCGTTAGCACCACAGCGACCTTTATTAGGAGTTCCGTCAACGGCAATCATCTTTTCATCAATAGCGGTTTGTTCGGAAGCTTCCATACCAATCACAGCTTGAGCGAGTTCGGTATTGGCAGCATTCACAGCCTTTAAAACGCCTTTACCATTATAGCGGGTGGCATCACCATCGCGCAATTCTACGGCTTCATGGACACCGGTGGAAGCACCAGATGGAACAGCTGCCCGTCCAAAAGATCCATCTTCCAAGGTAACATCCACTTCGACGGTAGGTGTTCCGCGGGAATCCAAAATTTCACGTGCTTTTACTGATTTAATTTTGCTCATTTTTTGTTTCCTTTCTGTTGTGTTATTTTAAGCAAATGTTAATAGCGCTGATTTTGCACCATTTTTCTTGAAATTGCAAGAGATTTTTGCGGATGCAAACAAACCATTTCTTCAAATTTTTGTCTTTCATTGTCTGATAAATACGTGTAAGCATTCAGAACCTTGATATACGGGATAAGAAGCTGCTTATTTTTAATTCTAGAATACGACATATATTCAGGGTAATAAGATAAATCTCCCGATAAAAAATTGCTTAAATTTTGAGCTATTTCCAAAGATAAACTCCCAGCATCCGATGATTTTTCAGCTCTTTTTCGTGCATAGGAATTAAATTTATAAATAAAAAATGCTCTATCTCTAAAAGTTAACTTCTGCATTTTTTGAGCAAATTTTCTAAAACAAACAATTCTATTTTCCATTTTTCCTTTTCCTTATTAATTTTTTATCAACATTCTTTTTGAAAAAAACAAGTTTTCAAGTGCCTATGTACCATTTTAGTCAAAGCTTCTGATTTTTTTCACAATATTTTCTTTATCTTGACCTGTATGAAAGGGTCATCCTTTTCAGAGTTCCTTCATTGAATAAAACAGCATCATTGAAAGCCTTTCTTTCATCCAAGGATGCATTATTATAACTTCCAATAACTGCGTAATAACGTCGATTTTGTTCCGGCGTAATCAGTTTAATCAGTTTGTGGTCTGTTGTTTCCTTTAAAATAGCCTTCGTTTCCACCAAATTTCTGCCCTCATCCAACAATAAAACAGCAGAAAGCAGAAATTGGCGTAAGGCAGAATTTGCCTTTCCTACAGTATCATCAACGTCTTCTCTTTTTCCCCCGCTTCCACAAAAGGACATCAGTCTTAATCCCCTGGCTTCGTGCAATACATATTGCTTCATTTTATCCAATAAAAATATTTTAGATTCAACGGGCAGAGGGGAAAATTGTTTACGAAAAACATTTAGAATTTTTTTCCCTGCTTCCGATGCAGAGGGCGGAATTGAAATGTATTGTTCCGCAAAAGCATCCATTTGCTTTGGATTCATTCTTGGTTCTTGAGAAATCATCTTTATCCTTTCTTAGTGAGGTTATCCAAGTCCCGTAAACGCACTAAAACAGATTCCATATCTTTTAAAGGAATCATATTTGGTCCGTCACTGGGCGCTTTATCAGGTGTTTCATGCGTTTCAATGAAAATCCCTGAAATACCAGTCGTAATAGCCGCATTAGCTAAAACAGGAGCAAACTCACGTTGCCCACCACTGGCTCCCCCTAATCCCCCCGGTTGTTGAACAGAATGAGTCGCATCAAAAATAACCGGATATCCCGTTTGTTTCATTTGCGGCAGCGAACGCATATCCACCACCAAAGTGTTATATCCAAATGATGTCCCCCGTTCTGTCAGCATAATTTTATTATTTCCAGTACTTTCAATTTTAGCCACTACATTTTTCATATCCCATGGGGCCAAAAATTGACCTTTTTTTACATTAATGGCACGTCCCGTACGACCTGCTGCCAATAATAAATCTGTTTGGCGACAAAGAAAAGCCGGAATCTGTAAAATATCCAAAACCTCTCCTGCTACGGCACATTGATAAGGTTCGTGCACATCGGTCAAGCAGGCACACCCCACTTTTTCTTTAATATCAGCAAAGGCCTGAATCCCAGCGCTTAAGCCCATCCCGCGAATACCGTTAACACTGGTGCGATTTGCCTTATCAAACGAGGCTTTGAATACGAAAGGAATACCCAATTTTTCTGTTAATTCCTTTAAAGCTAAAGCCATTTCCATCCCGTGCTGGGTCGATTCCATTTGACAAGGACCAGCAATCAAAACGAAGGGCGTATCGTTTGAAAAAACGATTTCTTTTACTTTCACATCTGTCATAATTTACTCCTCAACTGGCGCTGTGGCGGGTGTTTCTGTTGTCACCGGAATCAAGGAAACATCTTCTGGCTGAGAGGCATGTTTTGCCATAATAACTAAAGACAAACTGGTGCAAACAAATGCCGTAAAAAAGTACTTGGTGAGTTTACTGAGTAAATTCCCTGTTTGTCGGCTGGTCAAAAAATTAGCGGCGCTATTATTTCCGCCCAGACCACCCAAACTCCCTTCGGAACGTTGCAATAACACCAATACCGTAATACCGGCGGCCAATAAAATATGAACAACTAAAATAAATGAATACATGATCTTTTTCCTTTCATCTCGTTTATTTTTACATCAGTGTTTCAGCAATTGCCCAAAAGGAATCAGCTTTCAAGCTGGCGCCACCAATCAAAGCACCATCTACATTCTCAACATTTAAAAGCTCTTTAGCGTTTTCGGGTTTCACAGAACCGCCATATAAAATACGCATTTTATCAGCTTTTTCTTGTCCCAAAACTTTTGCCAGTTCATCACGCACTGCCGCATGAATTTCAGCCACATCAGCTGTGGTTGGGACTTTACCCGTTCCAATCGCCCAAACGGGTTCATAAGCAATCACACAATTTTCAGCTGTGGCCTGCATCGGCACACATTCGCGCGTTTGGCGACGGACAACATCCACCGCTTGACCTGCTTCACGTTCAGCTAAAGTTTCACCAATACAGATCACTGTTGTCAGACCGGCACCGATAGCATTCAAAGCCTTTTGTTTCACAACAGCATCTGTTTCATGATGATATTGACGGCGTTCAGAATGCCCAACCAAAGTCCATGTGGCCCCTAAATCAAGTACCATTTGCGCAGAAATATCACCGGTAAAAGCACCGTTTGGTTTTGTTGTTTCCGCCACATCCTGTGCTCCAACAAAAGCCCCCGCATGTGGCAATTCAGCAACAAAGCCCAACACATTCATAGGCGGACAGACCAAAATATCAAAAGTCTTATCAGGGGTTGTGGCACATTTTTCAAAAACAGCTTTTGCCAAAGCAATTCCTTCAGCCTTTAAACCGTTCATTTTCCAATTTCCTGCAATCAATTTACGACGCATTTTTTGCTCCTTTTTAAGCGTTTCATATAATAGTTGTTTTTTTAGCATAAAATAGGACAAAAAGCAAGTTTTTTGTTAAAATTTAAAATTCTGCTTTGTTGTCGCGTTGAAAAAGTTTTGAAATCTGTGCGCGCGGTTCAGCACCTTCATAAACAACGTGGTAAAGCGCTGAACAGATGGGCAAATCCAACTGATCACGCAATTCATAAACCGCTTTTAAAGTTGCTACACCTTCCGCTAATTTGGCAAATTTTTCACCTTTAACCAACCCTTCCCCATAAGCGCGGTTATGGCTGTGCGGGGAAAAGAGGGTTGCTTCATAGTCCCCCAAGTGAGCTAAACCATAGGCACTTTTGGGATTGCCACCAAAGTAACCGATTAAACGGCCAACTTCCACAGGAGAACGCGCTATCAAAGCCCCTTTTAAGCCACCCCAACCTAAACCGTCCAACACGCCGGCTGCCACCCCAATCACATTTTTAAGGGCAGCACCAACTTCGTTACCAGCCAAATCATTACCGTAATAGGTGCGAATTAAGGAACTATTGAAAAAATCCGCCAACGCATGTGTCAATTCAGGCTTTTCTGAATCAATCACAACACAGCTGGGGATACTTTTCAAATAATCCTGAACATGACCGGGGCCCAATAAAACAGCAACATCAGCATCTTGAGTGATTTCTTGATGAAAGATTTGGGTCATACGCATGCTGGTCCCTTCTTCCAAACCCTTCATCGCCAACAAAAAGGTCTTACCCTTTAAATCATAGCTGTTTAATTGACGGCAAAGACCACGAAAGCCTTGGCAGCCAATTGACACAACAATAAAATCATTCTTCAAACATTCGTTCATATCTGTGGTGTATTTCACATGATCTGGCATTGTCAAATATCCGTTGTTGCCGGTCGCAATCAAAGATTGATAGGCTGGATCTTCCGGAACACCTAAAAACAGAACGTCTGCTTTTTTATAGGTCGCCAAATAATACCCCAAAAAACCACCCCAACGGCCACAGCCAATCACAGATACAGAATTAAAGTTTGTCATAATCTCTCCTTTGTTGAAATCGGATGCTAGCAAATTCTGAATTAAAAAGCAAGCCGAACAAATTTTTCTAAGTTTTTCCTTGACTTGGATATTTGGGTATGCTAAGGTTGGGATAAACTTATTTTTAACAGGAACGGAGATTAAATGGAACAATTTGAATCCGGTCGGTCTATGCTGGAAGTATTGGCAATGTTGGCGATTGCCGGCATCATTGGTGCCGGTGGCGTTGGTGGATATACAGTGGCAATGAACAAACATCGCGCCAATGAATTGATTCATGAATCCGCTGGACGGGCCTTGGCTGTGTCACAACAACTGGCGGTGGGCAGAAAATTGGATGAGATAGATTTCGGGGATATCCGAACAATGATACAGGGCATGGGAAGTTTGCAGATAAGCCGATTCCTTTGACAGGGGGCGATTTCTTTAAAATCCCCATTACAGGAATGGATCAAGCTGGCTGTAACGCCCTTTATCCAGAAGGTTGGTTTAGGACTAATTATGGCGAGTGCTATTCGTGCTCTTACGAGAATGCTCCTTACACCAGCAAGGCCGAATGCGATAAGTGCGGTGCCTTACGCTACCAAGATGGCACTCATTGTTGGAAAAAATAAAATTTAAATCCTGCGTTTAGAGAAGTAATTTTCCCGAGCTTTTATATCTCGACCACAAAAACGAACACCTTCTTGGCAAAGGCCACGCGCCATACAAGGCGGGGCAAAACGCGCTAAAATATCAGGATTTTTTAATTTTTCCTTTAAGCCTGAACGCAACCCGCATGCCAAATGATAAATTTCTTCCTGCGCACACCAGCAAGTCCGTTTGGCCTGTTCGTGCACCAAGGCATTTAAATCACCAACCTTTTGATACTTTACCATCGCACCATAGGGGGCGATTAAAGTTGCCACATCCCGCCCGTATTCCTTTGCCAAATCTAACCATTCTTGCATATAGGCTTGGGCGGTTTCGGAAAGCCCCGCTTCAGCAACCAAAGGCGGCACATAAAAAGCCCCTGTAAAGGCCGGAGCTGAACGTTTAAGGGAACGGTGGCGTTGATCTTGTCCAAAGGTCGCACAAGAACACACCACTTCACTTTGAATTAAAAACTGGCTGTTAGTCATAGTCGTTGGCGCAAAAGGAAGCGTATCTAAACTGTCGGTCAAAGGTGTGGTGCTAACAGCATTTTCATCCCCTATCACATTCAAGACTTTAGCGGTGGGTTCCAAAACAACCGAAGCCTGTCCCGATAAAATTTCAGGTGCCCACTTCGTCGTTTGCTTTTCAGAATTAAACATATAGCTTAAATCGGGATTTTCAGTGATGACTAAATCCGCCATTTGTTTGGTAGCTAAACGCATTTCAGGGCTCCACGCCACACGATAAAGTGCCGTCAATGCCGACAGATTCACTGTAAAATCCAGAGCTGTCGGCGCAAGCTGAGAAATAAACACACGCAGTTGTTCTTGGGCAATTTTGGGCGCATTTTGAGTGATATATTTTCCATTCACAAAGGGGCGTTCTTGTTTGATTTTTTCCGTAGCTAATTCGGTTAAGCAAGAAATGTTTTCTTGATAAATTCTGACTCCCTTTTCCACCCAAGACATGATTTTATCAGCTGGGGCTGAGGGATAAAAAGAAAGCAGACTGCTACGTAGGGCGTTGAAATCCGGTTCGTTATACATTTTGGAATAGCGCCCTGACCGTTGGTCTGAGTTATAATGGGGGCTAGCTAAATGCAGGCCAAAAGCCACCGCCGATACAGGGATATCTTCCACAAAAAAGGTAAAATAATTGTGTTGTAAAGTCGTGTGATGGCCAGGATCAAACAGACGTGTCTTTACATCAATCGGTTGATTAATTGTTTCTGGGTTGATAGAATAACATACGCGGGCGGCATGGCTGGCCAGTGCGGTGACCGATAAATCTGTTTTGGCTTTCAGGGCAACTTTCATAATAACTCCTTTTTAATCTTTTGGGCAATTTCTTGAGCCGGATTTAAGCAATCTTTCGGCGGATGAGGCCATCCCCCAACCGGAACAGCATAACCTTGGCTGTATAAGGCCTGATGAAAACGGGCGTGTTTTTCCCCTACCATTTCCTTAGGAGCAAAAATAACAACAGGTACCCCTACCCCCGCACATTCTGAACACATACTCATAGAATCCCCTGTTACAACCAACATATCTGCCATAGACAAAAGCCCAAAATAAGGATTCTCACTTTGATCGCCAAAGCAATAAAAAAACTTAGGCTCTGGAAGTTCTTTTTCCAAAAATGTCACAATTTCACTGGGTGTTCTGCGCGAAGTCGTTACCAATAAACTGGCCGGTTTTAAAGCCCGAATTGCATCAACTAATTGTTGAGCATGTTTCAAAGTAAATGATTTATCCTTGGTGGCGCCTCCCACTAAAACACTGACACGCGGTGTGGGGTACTTCTTAAAAATTGGAGCCCAATGTTTTTTTTCACGGGCTAATTTTTCAGGCGTCACACGATGCGGTGTTCCTAGAACTTGCATCACATTTGATGCTTTTCCAGAATAATTATCGTGGGTTGGTAAAATCAACAAATCAGCCTTTTTTTCTTCTAATTTCCCGGGGTTCATTAGTTGCACAATTTTTGTTTTTCCTCCTGATAATTTTTTGATGGCCAATGCTACAGGGAAACTGCGCCGGCCGGCACTTAAAACCACGTCAGGATAAGGGGCGGACAATCCAGCCTTTGATTCTTCTGTAATACCGATAAAGCTGGCCCCACGCAAAAAGTTCGGCAAGCGCACCCAAGCATTATAGCGAATATCTTTGCGTTCATAGGGTTCCCCTAATGCTTCTACAATTCCAAGCAATTGATTGACATTCCCTGCACGGTCATCTGCTAAGATCCAAATCATTTGATTCCTTTCACTGTTACTTCATTTGTCGCAGCTTTTTTCTTAAGTTGTTCAATCCCTTTTAAAACAATTCTATCTGATTCAATAGAGCTGATTTCTTTTGCACAAACAGACGTTTGAAAATACTGGCAAGGACGTGCAATATAAGCAACATTTCCCCCTTTATCTTTTACAGCTTGTTCACGAACCGTTGCAGAGGGAGGAACCTCATATCCTTCCACATACACAGTTAAGGGTTCACCCTGCTTTGAAATACGATACCAACCAGAAAGTACGTAAGGAGGCACTACCAATGTTTGAAAACGAAAATCAGCCTTTTCCAACGGATTACGATAGGTGCATCCGGATAAAAATAATATTAAAAACAAAATCCCTTTTTTCATATCTTCACTATACCAAACGAAAGAAGAATTGACAAGTAAAAAATGAAATCCTTTTTTAAAAAAAGAAAGGGGGTGAGAAATATGGCTGGAAATAAAGATTGTGGGTGCGGTTGTGGCACCAAAAAAGGCGGTTCCAAAAAGGGAGCCAAATAACTCATATGCCACCGTTTATTCGGTGGCATTTTAAATAATTTCAAGTTGAGCAGAAGTGGCTTTCAATGCCATTTTTAATTTTTTATTCTGATTTTTCAACTGTTCCATCAACCAACCCGCTTCTACGATTTCAGGTGTCATTTCTACTTTTTTATTTTCTAATAAAGCCATAAATTCAGGACGCGCTGTAATTTCCGGACCTTTTAAAGTCATTTTATTATCCTTAAAGCTCAGTGTTCCGCCTTGAGCCAGCAAAATAATGCCTACTGCCACCAAAGAAAGATGCAAGCGATTTTCAACACTTCCTTCAAGTGTAATTTTTTGTCCCCATGTTTTCAAGTGTTCCGTAATAATTGAAGCATTAATTTCTTTTGTTTCTGCCCCAAACAGTGCCCGATAAAAACGCAAACGCGCCATCAGCATTAAACTGTTTTGTTTAAGCATAACTGCTGCTTCCCCTGAAAAAGACGGATCAATTTCCATCAGTTCCGCTGTTGAAGCTACTGCCCCTATTCCTCCGGCCAAATCATGGCTGATTCTGCCTGTAATCGCTTCAGTTAGTGTCATTTCTTTTTCCTTTTATATTCTTTTAAAATTTGTTTCCCGATTTCATCTGGGGAATCAATCCAGCATGCGTTTGCTTTTTTAAACAAGGTCTTTTTTTCCTGAATAACATCCGAAAACAGAACGGACTTCATGCCTAACAACGGATGTTTATCAGAACGCGCCAATGTTTTTCCCGGAATATAAACAAACATTTTTTTAGGATGATTCTTTTGATAAAAAGAAGCTAATTCTTGTTCCAAAGTCCCATGAACTTGCCCTATCACTAAAATAGCCTTTGTTGCTGTATCTGCATACAAGCATTCAATCACAGGAATAAAAGAGGCTCCGATCAAATGGTCTGCCCCTAATGAAACACATTGAGAGACCCCTAATCCTGCCTCGGAGAGTTGTTGTACAGCCTCAAACATTAAAGAAGAGGAACGTCCCACAATCGCAATAGAACCAGCAGAAAATAAGTGCGTCGGAATGGTTCCTGCAACAGCATGGCCAACATTTAAAATGCCAGCAGAAGACGGCCCCAATAAAGTTACACCAGCTTGATCAGCAGCCAATTTCATTTTCAAGGAATCATGCATCGGCACATGTTCTGTAGTACAAATAATTAATGGTATTTTAGCCTTAATTGCTTCTAAAACATCTGATAAGGCTTTTTGAGGTGTAGAAAAAACAACACTGACCTGTACTTTCTTTGCACGCATTGCCTTTGCAACAGAAGAATATAGCGGAATAGAGCCCAATTTTCCTGTTATTTCCTGACTGACTCCAGCCACCAAATTTGTCCCATAGCTGAGAGCCAGTTCCGTTTGATAACGCCCCATGGCAGAAGTAATTCCTTGAAAAAGAATTGGTGTTTTTTGATTTGGAAAGAAAAACATCAAAGAACTCCTTTCACCTGTTTAACAATTTCAGATGTTGCATCCGAAATTTTATTCATAACAATAAAAGGAGAAATAGAGCGCGTCAACAAACGGACTCCCTCTGTCGAATCAAGACCCGCCATTCGTACAACAACCGGAATACCCGTTGCAATTTCAGGAGAAGCAGCTAAAGCACCTTCTGCCACGGTCTTACAACTGGTTAATCCCCCAAAAATATTGACCAATATACCATCAACATTTGGTTCAGCCAAAGCCAACTTCATCGCTTTTGTAATAGCGTTCGCTGTGGGTTCTGTCCCTACATCCAACAGACAAGCAACTTGTCCCCCTTTTTGATGAATCAAATCAATCGTTGCCCAACCAAAACCTATACCATTGACCAGACAAGCAATGTTACCACACATTTTTGTATACCTGAATGCATTTTTTTTAGCCAAAGCTTCTCTTTCATGGCCCCACTTTATTTCCTGACGCTTAACAATTTCCGGAAAGCGAAACAATGAATCAGGATCAAATACCAAACGCCCATCCACAACAACCAAGGTCTTATCATTTTGGACAATCGGGTTCAATTCAACAGCCACAGCCCCGTAATGAATGAAAAGGCGATATGCTTTTTCTAGAACACTCTCCAAAAGTCGACCAATATGGCGATCATTGATTTTCATACATTTTAAAATTTCTTTTTTAATAGCAGATGTCAATTTTAATTCGGTCAAAAAGAAGGTGTTTTCCCCTTTATCAGAAACAATGGTCAATGTATAGGTTTGACGGTCAAAATCCACCCTAAAAACAAAACGACATAAAGCTTTTTTTTGTACTGCTTGTTCAATATAGACACGCTGAATTGTGGCCGGCACATCCGCAGGAAAACCTTTAACATGCATTCCTAGAATCTGTTCAGTTAAAGCTAAAACTTCTTCTGAATTTTCAGCTAATCTTTTTTCCAACAACAAATTACGTTTTTTATCCGGTGTATATCCTAATAATACCTGAGGCTTGACCCAAAAAGGTCCTGACGTCATCTGACAAGCGATATTTTTTGCTTCTTCAGGCGTATAGGCAACACCCCCTAATAAAACGGGCAAGCCTGCTGTCTTAAAAATCTCTTTAACGTAATATTCATGCAGTTCCATTGAATTCCCTTCTTTATTTTATTGTATTTGGTCTTTGCCAAGAAGTCAATTTCTTTTTTAAATCCTGCCATTTTTCCTTCAAAGTCTTTTGATGTTCTTGATAAATAAGAGGCGTAAAAAAGTTGTTTAACTTTTTATCCAGTTCATCCATATTAGAAAAAGTATTTACCTTACCATTCTTCACCAATGAGACATCCCCAGTTTCTTCAGAAATTACCAAGCATAGAGCATCCGTATTTTCAGAAAGGCCAATAGCTGCACGATGTCGTGTCCCGTATCTCCAGCTGAGGTCCGGCGTAGTGGAAAGAGGCAAAATAACACCAGCAGAAACAATTCGTTTACCACGAATCAAAACCGCCCCATCATGAAGTGGTGTATTGACAAAAAAGATATTGATTAAAAGTTCTGCTGATAAAACAGCATCTAAGCTGACTCCTCCGGCTAAAACCGTATCCATGGGTTCTTGATTTTCAAAAACAATCAGAGCACCTGTTTTGTGAGTACGCCAATAGGAAATGCTTTGCATTAACAGGTTTACCAAATCTTTTCCTTCTTTCTTGCGTTTTTTATGCGACCAAGTATCCCAGCTGAGATTATTACCAAAACGCGCCATTAAACGACGAAGTTCAGGTTGAAAAATAACCACAAAGGAAAGCAAAAGCAATAAAATCAAATTCTTCAAAAGCCCACTGAGGATGCGCAAATGGAATAGGGAAAAAATTTCCCCAGTCATCCAAACAATAACCAAAAAAAACAAAACGCCTTTGACCGTCTTTTCTGCTGGAGAATTCTTAACCAGTTTCACATAAGCAAGCCATAGCAAAAAGACAATAATGCCTGTTTGTAGCAAAAAGCTGGCCCATGTCAAGCCAGAAACGCCCAATAAAGATTGCAAATATTCGCGTAAAGATTCCATCTTCCCCTCTTTCAATTTTCGAATAAAGGGTAGATGAAAGCGCGCTGTTTGTCAAGCTCTTTTTAAAGTTTTTTAAGCAGCTCTTTGCATTTTTTGCCGTTGCATCACAGCCAGCATTTTTTGTTTTGCTTGATCGGCTTTTTGTTGGACTTCTTGTGTACGGCGTTGTTCTTCTTCAATTTGACGAGCGCGTTCTTCATAGTAAGCAGCGCGTCGTTCTTCCAACTGACGACGTTTTGTGGCTTTTTCCAAAGCTTCACGAGATTGATCAGTTTCAGGTCTTTCATTTTCTTCCATTTGGGACTCCTTTCACTTCACACTTATATTATATCACAGATTTAAAATCTGTCAAAAAAAACTTGCAATTTAATTTAAAAAGTGCTTATATAGTTGCCATCAAATAAAGTGTCAACAAAAAAAGAAAGGAAAAAAAATGACATTAAAAGTAGCCATCAATGGCTTTGGCCGTATTGGTCGTTTGGTTTATCGTGCTTGGTTGGAATCCGGTCGTAAGGACTTGGACATCGTCGCCATCAATGATTTGGGCGATGCTGCTGCCAATGCTTATTTATTAAAATATGACTCTGTCCATAAACGCTTGGACATGGACATTCGTGCCGAAGGCGAATATTTAATCGCTGGCGACAAAAAATCCAAAGTGATTGCTCAACGTGATCCCACACAATTGCCGTGGAAAGAATTAGGCATTGATATTGTGTTTGAATGCACTGGTATCTTTACCTCCAAAGAAAAAGCTTCCGTGCATTTGGCCGCCGGTGCAAAGCGCGTGTTGGTTTCTGCCCCAAGTGAAGGCGCCGACAAGACAATCGTCTATGGCGTGAACCAAAACACATTAACAAAAGAAGATTTGGTTGTATCCAATGCTTCCTGCACTACCAACTGCTTGGCCCCTGTGGTCTATGTGTTGCAAAAAGCTTTCGGCATTAAGCAAGGCTTTATGACAACCATCCACAGCTACACCAATGACCAAAAGATTTTGGATCAATTACATAAGGATTTGTATCGCGCTCGCGCTGCCGCTATGAGCATGATTCCCACAAAGACCGGTGCTGCTAAAGCTATCGGTTTAGTGATGCCTGAATTGGCTGGCAAATTAGACGGCGTGTCCATCCGTGTACCGACACCCGATGTTTCTTTGGTGGATGCCAACTTGATTATGGAAAAAGAAGTCACGGTGGATGAAGTGAATGCCGCTATGAAAGCCGCCGCTGAAGGTGAATTGAAAGGCGTGTTGGGCTACAATGCCGAAAAATTAGTCAGCATTGACTTTACACACGATTCACACTCTTCCACCTTTGATGCCAATGGCACCAAGGTCATGGGTGGCACACAATTGCGCGTGATGAGCTGGTACGACAACGAATGGGGTTTCTCCAACCGTATGTTAGATACAGCCGTTGCGATGGGCAAATTGTTGTAATAAAGACAAAAGAAAACACCCTCGGAATAACCGAGGGTGTTTTTTATTGGTGCGGGCGAAAGGACTTGAACCTTCACGCTTGAAAGCATTGGCTTCTAAGACCAACGTGTCTACCATTCCACCACGCCCGCTGGACAAGTTTATTATATCATAGCCTTAATCAAATTTCAAGAAAAATAAAACCCGTTAAAAAAGCGGGTTTTAGATTTAATCTTTTATTTTAATTGGTGTTCTTACCGAATGAATCCCTAAATAAAAGAAGCTGTCGTGTTCATCGTAAACAAAATCTTTATGTTTTGTAACAAGAACTGTTTTTTCCTTTGAGGATTCTGGAACATCGCGCCTTTCCCTAGAACCGCCCCCCCCAGAAGCTTCATGCGGGGAGACTGTAGCCAAAAGCTTAAAATAATCCATAAGTTCCTTACTTTGTCACAACAGAGACATAGGTACGATTTTTAACAGAATGTTTAAATTCCACGATACCATCAGCTGTTGCATAAATGGTATGGTCAGTCCCCATTCCAACATTTTCACCAGGATAGTATTGAGTCCCGCGTTGACGAATAATGATGTTACCGGCAACAACAGCTTGACCACCTGATTTTTTGAGCCCTAACCGACGACCGGCAGAGTCTTGTGAGTTTTTAACGGAACCGCCCGCTTTTTTATGAGCCATTTCAAATTCTCCTTAAGCTTTAATATCCACAATCTTAATCAAGGTCAATTGTTGACGATGACCATTCTTACGTTTGTAACCGTGACGACGTTTCTTTTTGAACACTAAAACTTTTTCATCACGTACTTGACGCACGATTTCAGCATCCACGGAAGCCCCCTTCACTGTTGGCGTTCCCACTTTGCCATCCACCATCAAAACTTCCTTGATAGCGACCTTATCACCGGCTTTACCTTCTAACTTATCAACAGCCAAAACATCATCTTTTTGGACTTTGAATTGTTTTCCGCCTGTTTTAATAATTGCAAACATTTGTTATCCTTTTCTTTAAATAAAACTCTGGGGCATATTTATACCCGATTTTAAAGCATTTGTCAAGCAAAAAATAGAACTTTTTTCATATTTTTTAGAAAAAGTGCTTGCATTTTACAAAAAAGCTTGATATAATAGTGCTCACTGACGCGCTCGTAGCTCAACTGGATAGAGCATCTGACTACGGATCAGAAGGCTGTGAGTTCGAATCCCGCCGAGCGCACCATAAAAACCACCCCAAAAGGGTGGATTTTTTTATGTTTGAAGTGGTATCTACCATTAAGTTCAATTATTGGTCATCAATAAAAAGGCCTTAAGAAAGTGAGAAAGAAAAATATTCAAACTCCTTATTAAAATTTTACTTTACAACAATATCAAAATATGTTAGGTATTTCCTAAGTTTAAAGAAGGAGTTTAAAATGAGTCGTTGTTTTTCAATAAAAGGTCGTAAAGTCGGGTTAGATTATGCCCCATTAGTAGTCGCCGAAATAGGCATTAATCATAATGGATCTTTGCAAGAAGCTTTTAAATTAGTTGATGCGGCAAAAGAGGCTGGGGCAGAAATTGTTAAACACCAAACCCATATTCCAGAAGCCGAAATGAGTTCTTTGGCAAAAACCACAATCCCAGGGAATTCCCCCTATTCTATTTGGGATATTATGGTCAGATGTGCCCTTTCCGAAAAAGACGAATTTGCATTGAAAGAATATACAGAAAGTAAAGGAATGATCTTTATTTCAACCCCGTTTTCTTTTGCTGCTATCGACAGATTAGAAAAGATGGATGTACCAGCTTATAAAATTGGCTCTGGAGAAATGAATAATTATGAATTTGTGCGGTGCATCGCTGAAAAACGGAAACCCATTATTTTATCAACAGGTATGAACAATATGGAGGCTGTTAAAAAAGCTGTGGCCTGCATTCAAGAATATCATAATGATTTCGCTATCTTACATACAACAAACCTGTATCCAACAAAACCAGAACAAATACGTTTAGGGGCTTTGGAAGAAATCCGACGTGAATTCCCAGAGGCGATTATCGGATTATCCGATCACAGTTTGAATAATTTAGCTTGCTTAGCTGCAACTGCATTAGGAGCTTCGATACTGGAGCGCCATTTTACAGACACAAAAGAACGTGTCGGAGAAGATATTATTTGTTCTATGACAACCCAAGAATGTCATGATTTAATTCGGGATTCAGCCGAAATTGCTAAAATGCGTGGAGGAACTAAGGAGGCTTTAAAAGAAGAAGAGGTCACTATTCAATTTGCTTTTGGAACCATTGTAGCAACAAAAGAAATTCCGGCAGGTAAAAAGTTGGAACGATCAGATTTAACAACAAAACGCCCAGGTATTAGAGGCATTCGTGCAGAAGAACTTCCTAATCTTATCGGGAAAAAAGTCAAACACACTATTGCAGCAGATGAGCATTTGATGCCGGAGGATTTAGCCTGATGAATATTTCTTTTTTATCCGGAACACGAGCTGATTACAGTAAAATTAAACCTTATATTAGTTATCTGTTAGAAAAGCAAAAGGATAAAAAGATTTACCTTTTTGTGACGGGGATGCACATGTTGAAAAAATATGGGCAAACTTGCCAAGAAGTGGAAAAAGATTTTAAAAGTACTTGCCAAATTATTTTAGACAAAGATTTTTCGGAACAAAACACATCTCAAGAAATGGCCCATATCATCGCCTGTTATGATCAATATTTACGGAAAGATCATATTGATTTTGTTTTTGTTCATGGAGATCGTCCGGAAGCTTTGGCTGGTGCTATCGCCGCCAGATTAAATAATATCCCTGTTTGTCAAATTGAAGCTGGCGATTTGAGTGGAAGTATTGACGACAGCATCCGCCATTCTATTACAAAATTGGCTCACCGGTTTTTGGTTTCAGATGAACAAGCCAAACAAATTTTATTACAGATGGGAGAAAATAAAAAAGATATCTTTGTTATCGGGAACAGCAGTTTAGCCAATGATATTCCAGATATGGAAGGTATTTTCCAAAAATATGATATTCCTTTCAATAAGTATGCCATTCTGATTTATCATCCGGTAACGACACTTCCTGCGGAAAAAATTCAAACAGAAATACACCTTTTGATGAAAAAGCTGGTAGAAAGTAATTTAAATTATATCGTTATTATGCCAAATAATGATTTAAATCACAAAATCATTTTAAATGAATACCGTCAGCTTGAAGGAAACAAAAACTTTCGTTTCTTTACCTCTTTGCCTTTAGATGTTTTTATAAATCTATTAAAAAAAGCTCAGTTTTTAATAGGAAACAGTTCTTGTGGTATTAAAGAAGCTCCCTATTATCAAGTCCCCACAATTGACATTGGTGTAAGGCAACAAAATCGCTATCAAAATTTAAACACTAGGTATTTTACTCATCTTGGTTCTTTGAAAAAACTCAATAAATTAATTAATAAAATTTGTTCAAAAAAAGAAACTAAAAAAAAGACGGACTTTAAAAAGTTATTTGTAAAGAAATTAGATCGGTGTTTTTCCAACTCTTTTTGGCATCCAAATATTCAAAAGGGGTCTTCTTTTTTATTGAAAAAGCCCAGAATTAACAGAATCTTTCGTACATTGCTTTCTTTGGGTGGTTTTTTGGCATTTTTTGCCTTGTCATCCTATTTGTTTTTCAGGATAGTATATACCCCCCCAATTGCCCATATATATATCGATTTAGCATCTGTTCCATCTTTATTCCAAATGACAGATGCTTTACAACAACCCTCTGAAGAACCAAAACTGTTCATTTGGAAAAGATTTCCCGCTTTAAAAGCTGATGATAGGATACTTCAATCTATGAACGCAATTATGGTTGATAGCAAATTTTTGGGTGAAAAGAATTATGAAAAATTTAATACATTGGTTGATACAAATTTGATGGAATTTTACGCAAAAAATTTCAACCATCATTTCGTCATTCATCTAAATGCCTATCATGCCTTGAATAAGTCTGGCCATTTTTCCAATATTATTCCTACTGAAAAAATCAAGGAAATTCACTTATATGATGATGCTATCGGCAGAAGCCTATGGGATAAAAAAACATATATTTCCTATGCAACTCTTTCCGGAAATTTAAAAACATATATGCACCTTGCTCAATACGATCCTAAAATATTACCTATAGAAAAAGAAAAGATTATTCCCCTTGATTTTTATCAAGCTGCAGCAACGTTGTCTGATGATAAAAAAACGATGTTGGCACACCTGACAGGGTTAGATTTGGAAAAAATGAACCAAGCATTCGAACACAGGCCTGTTGCTGTTTTTTTAGATGACCCTGACTTAAAATGGCAGGCAGCAGAAAAATTTATCAAAGAATTAATTAGAAAACATCCTGAGATAAAAAATTATACATGGCTTTATAAAAATCATCCACGCGTTTCCAAAAACGGAGAAACTTTAAAACTTCTTTCTAAATATTTTCCGAAAATAATCGTCATTTCAAATGGAATTCCTTTGGAAACATTAATTATGGTTAAATTGGTTCCTGACTTCATTGCCGGATACGGATCAAGTGTTTTTTACTCTTTCCCAAAAGAAAAAATATTGGGATATATTCATCGAATAAAAAATGAATATTACCAAACTTCATTAATAAATTTAGGCATTTTAACACCCGAATTAATTTTTGACGATCAAACAGGAGATTGAGATTATGAATAATAGATTAAAAAGATCTTTAGCATATGTTTTTTGGGGAGGTGTTTCTACTTCGGCGGTAGATACTTTGGTAGTCGGTCCCACTTTATTTGCTTATGCTGCTTTTTTCGGTGCTGGTGATATTGCTTTTGGTATATTAGGGGCTGTCCCTTATTTTGGAAATTTAGCCCATTTATTTTCTGCATGGTTAATTGAGCATGGTTTTTCCATTCGGAAAACAGCTTTTTATACGGCTTTTATTTCCAGATTTTTCCTATTAATTGCTGCTTTATTGGCTTTTAAACCTAATATGCCAGGCGCATTAGAAATTTTAATTTTGATTTTAACTCTTAATTATTTAATTGGTTGTATTTCTGGGGGTGTTTGGTTACCCTGGATGAAAACACTTATCCCTGCGCGGATTATGGGACGTTTCTTTTCTTTTCGTTTTAAATATATGATGGTGGCCAAAGTTATTTGTTTTTGGTTTAGCGCTCTTTTATTAAAATACGGTGTTTCCTTTGTTCCGCAAGATAAAGAAATTTATATCTATGCTTTCTTATTCATTATTGCTTTTATTATTGGTTTATTCAGTGCTTGGACTTTATCACAAGTGGAAGATAAAAAACAAGTTTCCGTTTCCAATTCACTTTCCTTTATTCAAAAAGTGAAGACATGCTTGATGAACAAACCATTCAGAAATCTTTTGTTCACATTAAGTTTTACAAATTTCACTGTTGCCTTTATAACACCCTTTGTGACTGTTTTTATGTTAAAATATTTGGAAATTCCAATGTCCACCATTTTAATTTTCACTTTAATTATGCAGTTGACTTATACACTCGTCATTAAAAAGTTGGGGAAAATTGCAGATAAAGAAGATACTTTGAAAGTTTTAAAATTATCTGTTCCTTTGCTGTTATTATCTTTGTTAGGTTTTTTAATCATAAATCAATTCACCTTAGGACTTTATACAACATATGCTGTATTGATAATTGCTCATATTATTTTGGGTATAGCAACTGCCGGCATCGCTTTAGGAATTAACAATGCTTCCTTGATTTACGTTCCAAAGGAATCTTCAGCTATATATCTTTCTGTAAATTCCGTCGTAAAATCTTTTGCCGGTGTTGTTGCTTCTATTCTAGCGGGTGTGACTTTATCTTTATGTACACTTTTGGAAACCTCTTTTGCTAATCGTTGGACCGTTTTTTGGAGCATTTCTGTCTTCATTGCAGTTGTATCCTATTATACAATCATCGTATTTAAATCTTCATTAAAAAAAGGAACAAAATGACAAAATATATTTTTACTTTAGGTGGTGTGGTATCTAGTTTGGGCAAAGGAATTGCTTCTGCAACTTTGGGGGCATTATTACAAGCTCGTGGTTATAAAGTGCGCATGCGCAAAATGGACCCTTATTTGAATCTGGATCCCGGTACCATGAGCCCCTATCAACATGGAGAGGTATTTGTTACCGAAGATGGTGCTGAAACGGATTTAGATTTAGGCCATTATGAACGCTTTGCTAATATTTCATGTCATAAAACTGATAGTATTTCCGGCGGACGTATTTATCACAACGTCTTGACAAAAGAAAGACGGGGCGATTATTTAGGTGGGACAGTTCAAATGATTCCTCATGTGACAAATGAAGTAAAAGCTTTCCTTGAATCTGATTTGACTGATGAAGATTTTGTTCTGTATGAAGTGGGCGGAACAGTTGGCGATATTGAAGGAACTATCTTTTTGGAAGCGGTTCGTCAATTTATGAATGAAAAGGGGCGTAAAAACTGTTGTGTCGTTTATTTGACTTTATTGCCCTTTATTGAAACGGCCGGTGAATTAAAAACCAAACCCACTCAACAGGCGGTTAAACGTTTAATGGAAGCCGGCATTCAAGCCGATGTTTTATTGTGTCGCAGTAAAATTGCTTTAGGAGAAGATGAACGCAAAAAATTGGCTTTGTTTTGTAATGTGCCCAGTCAGAATGTAGTCGCTGCTTTGGATGTTGACAACGTCTATGGATTGCCAATCTCTTATCACGAACAAGGTTTAGATACTTCTGTTTTAAGTTATTTTGATATGCCTTCCGATGTTGATTTAAGCAAATGGAAAC
This sequence comes from Alphaproteobacteria bacterium, assembly GCA_017650375.1. Taxonomy (GTDB): domain Bacteria; phylum Pseudomonadota; class Alphaproteobacteria; order CAAHEQ01; family UBA3637; genus UBA3637. The sequence goes on from JAGCFA010000060.1 coordinate 27,193, forward strand.
AAATAGTCAACACGATGAATCATTTCCAAAAAAATGTTCAAATTGCTGTGGTCGGAAAATACTGTCATTTACCGGATACATATAAATCCTTAAAAGAAGCCTTAGTCCACGCTGGAATTTCTGAAAACACAAAGGTTGATATTGATTGGATCGAAAGTGATCTGTTAGAGGGTAAAAGCACAAAAGAAGTAGCAAAAGCTTTGGAAAAATATCAAGGCATTTTAGTCCCCGGCGGATTTGGAAATCGCGGTGTTGAAGGCAAAATTACAGCTGTCCAATACGCCAGAGAAAACAAAATTCCCTTCTTTGGAATTTGTTTGGGAATGCAGATGGCTGTTGTAGAATGTATGCGCCATTTATGCGGTGTAAAAGATGCTAACTCTACTGAATTTACATCAGATTGCACCCCTGTTATTACACGCATGAGTGTTTGGGAAAAAGATGGCATTAAAACAATCCGTCCAGAAAAAGGGGATATGGGCGGAACCATGCGCTTAGGAGCTTATCCTTGTGTATTAAAAAAAGGATCTTTAGCTGAAAAATTATATGGGACAAAACAAATCAGTGAACGCCATCGTCATCGTTATGAAATGGATATCAATTATGAATCTGTTTTGGCAGAAAAAGGCGTTGTTATTTCTGGGAAATCTCCTGATGGTTTATTGCCGGAAATAATTGAAATCCCCGAACATCCATTTTTCTTTGCGGGACAGTTTCATCCGGAATTTAAATCTAAGCCTTTTGCTGCTCATCCTGTTTTCCAAGGATTTATTCGTGCTGCATTGAAAAAAGCTTCTGAATAAGGAGAAAATAATGATATTATTTTTAATTGCTTGTTTGACTTTAATTTTGGGATATTGTGTGTATGGCGTTTTTGTGGAAAAAGTATGGGGGATTTCGCATACGCCGACGCCTGCTGTGAAGCACCCTGACGGGGTGGACTATATTCCTTTTCCAACCTATAAAGCTTTTTTGATTCAATTTTTAAACATCGCCGGATTGGGACCTGTTTTTGGGGCAATTTTGGGCGCAGTTTATGGTCCAGTATGTTTGTTGTGGATTGTGTTCGGATGCATTTTTGCAGGCGCAGTACATGATTATTTGTCAGGAATGCTTTCATTAAAACATGACGGAAAATCATTGATTTACTTGATGGAAATTTATTTTGGCAAAAAAATTAAATATGTCGCCTTATTTTTGTTGGTGGCCATGCTGTTATTAGTGGGCGCCATTTTTGCTAAAAGCCCTGCACAAATGTTGGGACAATTGACGCATTCGTCTATGTGGATTTGGTTGGCTGTGGTTTTTGGATATTATTTTGTAGCAACACTACTTCCCATAGATAAACTCATCGGACGGTTTTACCCCATGTTTGCCCTGTGCTTATTGGGATCAAGCGTGTGCTTGATTATCGCCTTGTTTATGCGGGATATTCCTCCCTTTTTAAATTTTACAACTGAAAATTTGCACCCCAAGGGATTGCCCTTATTCCCTCTACTGTTCGTAACAATTGCGTGTGGTGCCATCAGCGGATTCCATGCAACTCAATCCCCCATGATTGCCAGGTGCTTAAAAGACGAAAAATATGGACGACCTGTGTTTTATGGGGCCATGATTGTAGAAGGGATTGTGGCACTCATTTGGGCAACCTTAGGGATTTGTTTTTATCCCACAACGCAACACTTATTGGCCACGATTACGCAAAGTGATGCGGGGGGCGTCGTATCCGAAATTGCCAAGGGATTATTAGGAAATGTGGGTGGCGTTGCGACGATTGCTTCTGTGGTGATTTTAGCAATTACAACGGGCGATACCTGTTTCAGATCGGCACGTTTGACCTTGGCGGACTTTTTAAAACTCCCCCAAGAAAAAATCAGATTCAGATTGATTTTATCGTTGGTTGTGTTGGCGGGGGGTGTGTTTTTATCCGTCATCAATGTCGCCACGATTTGGCGCTATTTCGGGTGGTTTAATCAAACGCTGGCCATGTTCACTTTGTGGTTAACAACTATGTATTTGAAAAAGGCGGGGAAGTGTTTTTGGATTTCGTTAGTGCCTGCCGTCTTTATGACCGCTGTTTCGGCAGCCTATGTTGCTTATGACCAGCTGTTTTTGGGATTAAGTGTTGATACTGCACAAATTATAGGCGCCATCGTTGGATTAGTGGCCTTGATGGGATTTTTGGGGTTCAGTGAAAAAAGAAAATAATTAGGATTTGGCAATTTCGGCGAGGCGGGAAATCATAGAGCGAACACCAGAAAGGCGCTTATCAATATCGACCCATGGGCGCATGACGACAACCTTTTGATCTGGGCGAATTTTCATGGTGCCAACCTGAGATTGAATATAATCAATCAGGCCTGCTGGATTTGGGAACGTATTTTGATAAAAGCTTATCGTTGCGCCTTTATCGCCAGCGTCAATGCGATCAATATGCGCTTGCTTTGCCAATACCTTTAATTCCAATGTTAAAAAGAGGTTTTCTGTTTCCACTGGGTACAAACCAAAACGGTCTTTCAGTTCATCCCGCATGGCATTAATTTCATCAAGGGTGGTGAGTTCACTCAAGCGACGGTATAAATCCATACGCACGCCCAAATCAGGGATATATTTTTCAGAAATGAGGACAGGAAGTCCCACCGAAATTTGGGGCGACCAATCTTCCTCCACTGGTTTTTCGCCTGCTTTTTCTTGACGAAGTTGCCCCACAGCTTCCTTTAACATTTTTTGATAAAGCGCGACACCCACTTCACGAATATGACCTGATTGTTCCTGACCCAGCAAGTTCCCTGCCCCACGGATATCCAAATCATGACTGGCGAGCATAAAGCCAGCCCCTAAACTATCCAATTTTTGCATGACCTCCAAGCGTTTACGGGCATTATCAGAAAGAGTGCCCATCGTCGTTAAATAAGCGTAGGCCTTTTTCTTAGAACGCCCCACGCGCCCACGGAGTTGATAAAGGGCTGCGAGCCCAAACATATCGGCGCGGTAAATGACAATTGTATTTACGTCTGGTAAATCCAACCCTGATTCCACAATGCTGGTAGCAAGCAAGATATCATATTCGTGTGCGGTAAAAGCGGACATGATTTTTTCAAGCTCAGAGGGTGCCATTTGACCATGAGCTTTCACAATTTTTAAATCAGGTAAAAGCGCGTGTAATTTTTCATAGACTTCGTCCATATCCGAAATGCGCGGAACAACGACAAAGCTTTGGCCGGCGCGGAAATGTTCACGCAAAATCGCCTCTTTAATCACCACGGGATCAAAGGGCATGACGTAGGTTTTAACAGCAAGGCGATCCACTGGGGGTGTGGCGATAATGGAAAGTTCACGAACACCCGAAAGGGAGAGCTGCAGAGTACGGGGGATGGGGGTGGCAGTCAAAGTAAGGACATGGACACCTGATTTTAATTCTTTCAAGCGTTCCTTATGCGCAACACCGAAATGTTGTTCTTCATCAATAATGACGAGTCCCAGATTTTTAAAGCGAATGTTTTTATTTAAAAGGGCGTGGGTACCGATCACAATATCAAGCCCGCCTTTTTCCAAGCCTTCTTTCGTGCGTTTGGTATCAGTAGATGTCACAAGACGTGAAAGAGAAGCAATGCGCACTGGGAAACCCTGAAAACGTTTGATAAAGTTTTCGGCGTGTTGGCGCGCCAAAAGGGTGGTGGGTGCAACCAAAGCCACTTGGGCGCCATTCATCACGGTTAAGAAAGCGGCGCGCATGGCAATTTCTGTTTTGCCAAAGCCCACATCCCCGCAAACCAGACGATCCATCGGTTGACCTTTCGCCAAATCTGTTTCAATTTCAGCCATAGTTTTTAGCTGATCTTCTGTTTCCACATAGGGAAAACGAGCACAGAATTCCTGATAAAGACCATGGGGTGCCAAGACTTTGGGCATTTTATTAACAGCGCGCTGAGAAGCAATACTGATAAGTTTATCTGCCATGACAAGTAGGTCTTTTTTGACCTTTTCTTTACGCGTCGCAAAAGCAGTTCCACCAAGTCTATCCAACGCAATTTCGCTTGAGCCATAGCGCGAGAGGACATCAGCGTTTTCAACGGGCACAAAAAGTTTGGCATTATCAGCGTATTCAAGGCACAAGCAATCGTGAGGGGCACCCGCCAAGGTAAGCGCCTCCAGCCCCAAAAACCGCCCTATCCCATGTGTTTGGTGGACCACTAAATCGCCAGCTGAAAGTGTGGAAATATCACCGATAAAATCTTGAGAACGGCGACGTTTGGGCGCGGACTGCATGCGTTCGCCAAACATATCTGTTTCAGTTAAAATCAGAAAATCATCTGTTTGAAAACCGGATTCAAAGGGGGCAACAATCAGGCTGGGGGCACGTTTGATAGCCTCTGCCCAAGTGGTTGCCCATTTTAAAGTGGTTCCCTTTTCCTTTAAGAGTGCCAAGAGGCGTTCCCCTGCCCCTTCGGTAAAAACACTGACGATAATGGACTTTGGGGAGCCCGCGATAAAATCAGAAATCGCTTCAAAAATATCTTGCTTTTGCTGGATACGGATATCCATAAAATCGTGACCCGAACGCCCGCCTTGATCAGATGTTTTTTCCTGATGAAAGGGTGTCAGTTGAACGGTATCAAATTGAGACAATAAGTTTTCAGTTTCCTTCTGGGACAAAAACATAAGTTCTGGTTTGATGGGGTGGTAGACACCGTTTGGATCCAGTTTTTCCTTCAAGGCCTGCAGGCGCGCATCATAGTATTCTTGAATTTGTTCGGTGCGGGAAGTGATAGCTTCCCAAGCTGTGGGGGATAAGAAGAGGCGCGTGTCATCGGGCAAGTAATCTACCAAAGTGAACATTTTTTCATAAAAAAGTGGTAAAAAGTGTTCTAAGCCCTGTACATAATGCCCCGCTGAAACCGATTGATAAATGGGGTCTTCTTCCCCTGCCGAAAGCATTTCACGATAACGTGTACGGAAAAGCGTTTGGTTTTCGGGTGTGATCTGGATAAGGCGCACGGGCTTTAATAAAAGGGTATCTAAAGTTCCCTGTGTGCGCTGAGTGGCCGGATTGAAAAACTTCATGGATTCCAATTCGTCATCAAAAAAATCAAGGCGAACGGGATTTTGAAAGCCTGCAGGATAAATGTCCACAATTTCACCACGAACAGCAAATTCGCCAGAAGTTGCCACCACATCTGTAGATTGATATCCATTTTGAGTTAAAAAATGAGTGAGGCGTGTCAGCGAGACATTTTTACCTACCATCAAGGTAAGTGTATTACCATCAAAAGCTTCCTTGGGTGGAACACGTTGCATAAAAGCTGAAACAGTTGTTAAAACAATTTGATTTTTAGAAAGGGTAGGCATCTGTGCCAACGCTTCAATTTGTTCGCCAATAATATCTGGAGAAGGTGAGATACGGTCATAAGGCACTGTATCCCAGTTGGAATAAGAAATAATTTTTAGCTTGGGGGCAATTAAAGCCAGCGTCTTTTGGGCAAAATCCAATTGTTTTTCATTAGAGGCAATGTATACAATCCCCCCTTGTTTGGCTTCGCGCGCTAAAACAAAAGCTTCAAATCCAGCCGGAACTGAACTAAAAATCTTTTTTGTCATAAGGATATTTTATGCTTTTTTGACAAAAAGCGCAAGATATAACCTTGAAAAAAAGAAGTCTTTGTGGTAATCTGAAAGAAAAGGAGAAGAAATGACCTTAAAAAGTACATTAGTCAACGGAAAAACAAAGACAGCAGATACACTTACTTTCTACCATGTAAGTACTGAAATCGATGCTTTCAGATCC
>JAGCFA010000061.1 GCA_017650375.1 Alphaproteobacteria bacterium
AGGAGCCCCCTTCTTGGGACTGCACCACAATAAGATTTCATGTCTATTTTGAAATCTTGTCCCAGTAAAATTAGGGGGAGCATTAGGTTTCGTCCATACAATATCATTTAAAATCCAAAAGCCCAACTCTTGCATCAAATAGCCTAAACGATAAATATTTTGGAAACTACCTATCACCCAAATTGTCCCATTAGGTTTTAAAATGCGACGACACTCACTAAGCCAAAGCTGGGAAAAATGATCATAGGCTGGTATATCTTCAAATTTATCCCAATCCTCTTTCATTCCAGAAAAATGCGTCCCATCCGAACGGTTTAAATCACCAGAAGTTTGCATAAAATAAGGAGGATCTGCAAAAATCATATTAACAGACTGAGTAGGGATTTTTTTTAATTCCTCCAAAGAATCACCTAAAATAATCGTGTCTGATTTCATTAGATTTCTTTTCCCAAAATTGTGCCTGAAACAGATGGGGCTATCTCACCTTTTGAATCCATTTTTTGTGCGTAGTCCCAAGCTTTTTGTATTTTTTCAAAAGATTCTTTTATCTTTAAAATTATTTCTTCTGCAGCTTCTACATCAACAGTGCGTGACAAAGATTGCATTTCTGATTTAATTTCTTTTTCTTCTTTTTGAACTCCTTGGATCAAAGCGATTAAGAAAGAGGAATTCGGATTTTTTCTATAAATTTGAACAATATCATTCAATTTCCTTTCCACCAGGGGGGGAAGTTTATTCATGGCGTTCTTTTGACGAGAAACCTCTTGTCGTTTCAGTAAATACTCTAACTCCCTTAACTGAATTTCTAATAATTTTGATTTTTCATCCAATACAAGCATTTGTTCTTTATTAAGTTCAGAACGAACAACTAATTGACGAACTTCTTGAATGTTTTTTTCTGCTTCGTAAATCAAATCTTCAGACTTTAAAGAAGGATCTAGAGCCATTCTATCCTGAAGTTGCTTCATCAAGTATTCAGCTTGTTCTAAGGTCTGATTGGCAAAAGCCAATAATTCTTCTTTTTTATCCTCTGTTTCTTTTTTATTCTTTCGCTCTATCGCTTCTTTCTTTTGATTCAAAAAACGACGAATTTCATTATGTAAAGATTCTTCAAAAGCTTCTACTTTATTCGTTACATTTTCATTTGTAACAGCAAATTCCAAAGAGGGTAAATTTTCAGGTTTATTCAAAAGGACAGACAATAAGAAATTAAACTTTCCAGAAAAAAGAGACCATCCCAATTTTCTGAAATATACACTGGCATTTACGGTTTGAGCTTTTGCTTCTTCTATCGTAACTTCCCCTTTTTTAATTACAAAAGGAGCAGAAATTGAGGACAAATCAGTTTTTCCGGAAGAAAGAGCATGCTTTAATTGCACAGGAATAGCTGATTCTTGTTGTGTATGTTGGAAAACTTTTTCAGTAAAAGAAGATAAAGCATGAATATCTATCCCACGCAAAGAACCGTTTTTCCAATCTAAAAGTCCTTCACCAGCTAAATTTCTGATCAACTCTTCTGTAGATGAACCAGATGTAGCAAAATTTCCACTTAAATTTCCTTTACCCCCGCTAAAAGAAAAAGAAGCCATCTTTAAAGCATTTTTAAGGTTGAAATTTGTAATATTATAATTCCCTTCAATCACAAAAGGGGTTCTAAAAGTAACATTTCCATCAAAAGAAATCTTTTCATCTCCTTTTTCCGATGAAGCCTTGAAATAAGGGATATTTAATTCTTGACCTTTTAGGATTAACTTTGAAGATATATCCTTATATCTTTGTCCATCATATAACATCTGATTTGCGCTGATTTCCAATGCCCCTGCCCATTCAGGTTTAACATTAAACACAATAGGAGCGGTGTTAAAAGGATAAAGTTCTTCTTTACTGGGAAGAAAATAATTCAAATCTAACTTAGGCGTTTTTAAATCGAATTTCATATCATGATCGATTAAATTCCATGAAGCATTTCCAGAAAAATCTTGTTTTCCTAAATTCAGATCGAACTGAGAGGCTTCAAAATTACCAAAAGTTCCCTTTCCTTTTGCTTGAACTTTTATATCTCCCTTTAAGAAAGGGAAAAGGGTCTTCAAATCATCACCAAACAAAGATAAGAAAAGTTGAGCATCTGGATAAGTTAAAGAAAAATCCACATCCTGAAATTGAGGAGCCATTGAGAGCAATTTTTCCCCTGAACCTGTTAATTTTATTTGTGCTTGTTCCAATTGACAAGTTGTTTGAATTTTTCCTTTTAAAAGATTTCCGCTGTAAATCAAATTACCCTTTAAAGAAGAACCTTTTTCAACAAAGGGATTATCAGAAGAAGTTTTCATTTCCTTTATAAACTTTTTCAAATCAGATATCGAATAATTGACATCCAAGTTATCTATCGAAAAATCTTTTTTCCCAAATTTTTGGAAAGTCCCCTTTCCTTTTAAAGAAAAATCTTCACTTCCTTGAAGCAAAAAATCATTCAATGTCAATTTATCGCCAACCACTTCTCCCTTGATATTCATATACTCGAAATGATGGTCATTGGCTGTAATATCTTGTCCCTTAAAATCAAACAGATAATTTCCTTCGGGGATAGTTAAATTCGTTAACTTGGGAGAATCAATAACAAAAAATGAATCTACGTTCAAGTGAGCAACATTCAAATTCGCATTAACATTCAAACCTTTTGAAAAATCAACTTTTATTTGCCCTAAGAAAGTTGTTCCATCAAAAACAGCAGACTCAGTTTCTAATGAAAATTTTTCACCATCCATTTGAAAATGACCAGAAAAATGAAAATCTTGAATCTTAGCAAAAGCATCAGCAACAGAAGGATAAGAAGCTATCTTAGGAAGTCCCCAAAGAACGGTGGAAGAAAAATCATTCGTCTGCAATTCCAAATCTGTATTTACGCTATTCTTTTTAAGATCCCACTCTCCTTTAAATGAAAGAGCCCCAGAATAAGGCAGTTTAATAAGTAAATCCTCAAAGGATAAAATTCCTTTTTCAATGGCTCCGTGTCCATTTCCCACTTCAACTGTTTGTCCATTCAGCTTAATTCCTTCTAATTGTAAATAAAATTTCGTTTTTAACTGATCAAAAAAAGGAACTTTCAAAAGGCTTTTAAAAACAGGACGCCAATTTTTATAATCCATATTCTTGACAATTAAAATAGGGACATTTCGTGATGCGTCTTCTTTTTCTTCTTGTTTCCCCAAAAAGAAAGCTGTTTGAAGATCGCCCTCTTCCTGAGATAAAGTTATATTTTCAAAAATGGTTTTGTTTGGCATGACGTTTAATGTAAAGCTACCGACCAAAGTCCCTTCTGGCCAATCAGATAACCCAAAGCTTTCAAAAAACGCCCTTGGATTCTGACTTGTGATTATCCCCGGTAATTTAAACCATTCTTTTGTCGTTTTTTGACCAAACAAAAATTCGCCCTCAGAAGTGATTTTTGTCATTGATTTTTCATCTGAAAATAAAATTTTCAAAGGAAGATTTTGAGAAACTTCAATCTGACCAATTTGAAGAGAAACTTTCTTAGGAGAATCCCCCATAGAAAAACGTCCTTCAAAAGAAAACGGTCCATTTAAAGAAAGAAGACTGCCCGTTCCAAAAATGCCGGAAACGGAATAGTTTTCACCTGACAAAATATTTGAATAAGTAACACGTCCATCTTCAACAATAAATTCTCGTATTTTTAAAGAGAAATCCCCTCTTCCCATCAAAGAAGTTTCTTCAGTAAGATTTTTGGAAGGATTAAAAAGATACGGGAAATCAAAATTTGTTTGATAGGACTTTATACGCTCCAATAATATAGTTGGCTTTTGGAAGGTAACTTTTTTTATAACTAAAGGATTCTTGAACAAGGAAGCCCAACTGATTTCAACATAAACCTTTTCAGAAGTAAACATTTTTTCAACTTTACTTTCTTCCTGATTCGAAATTGATAAGTTCGAAATCAACATTGTTGGAAACGGAGTCCATGTTAAAGACAGATCAGCTACTTCGACTTTTCGACCCGTCATATTTGATAAGGTTGAAACAAATTGATTTTTATAATTTTCCGAATTAAAAGAATACCCTATAAAGACAAGTATTCCCAACAAAAATAAAACAATACAAGAAAAGATAAAAAGAATTTTTTTCATAAATAACTCCCCTTTTTCGATTAGTATAACCATTTTTTTATAATTTGCAAAGTTTTTTTTATGACTTGCAGTTTTTTTTATTTTTGCATATACTTTTCTTTATGGTTTTCACAAAAGATAAATTTTTAGGGGATAAAGTCATTTTGAAGCAATCTTTAAAAGGATTGCGTGCAACCTCAGATTCTGTCCTTTTATCCGCTCTCGTCCCCGTTAAAAAAGGCCAATCAGTCCTGGACGTGGGTGCAGGAAATGGGGTCATCGGATGTTGCATAAATGCCAGAACATCTTGTCTTGTTAGTGCAATTGAAATTCAAGATAATTTATGTGCTCTTATCAAAGAAAACGCTCAGCTAAACAACCAAGAAATAGCTGTGATTAAACACGATCTATTTGCCACAAAAGATCCTATAAAAGGAAAATTGTTTCATCACGTCGTTACCAATCCGCCCTTTTATGAAACATCTAAAAACACACGTAAAAACCCTGAACAAAGAAAAGCTTACGTCTCTGATTTTGATTTAGAAAAATGGTTAAACTACTGTTTAAAGCATTTGCGCGCAAAAGGAAGCTTTTCAATCATTCATCGCCCCGAGATACTTGGAAAAATTTTGCCTATTCTGGAAAAAAAATTGGGCAATATTGAAATTTTCCCAGTTGTTTCTAAAGAAGGAGAAAAAGCAAAACGCATTCTTATTCGCGGTTTTTTAAATAAAAAAAACCCTTTAATTTTACATTCTCCTTTAATTATGCATACAAAAGATAATAAACGCACTGAATCAGCAGAAAAAATCTTACGTTTTGGACAAGCAATTTGAAATTTACTTGATTTTTTGCTAAAGTGGATGTATAAGAAGGAAAAAAGGAGAAAAAATGTATATTTCTGTTTATAAGGGTGATTTACCAAACAACATCAAGTGGCCAAAAGTCGTCGCCATTGACAGCGAAACAACGGGTCTTGATATTATTAAAGATAAATTATGTTTGGTCCAAATCGGTGACGGAAAAGGAAATGCTTGGTTGGTTCAAATTCAGGAAAACACCCCTTGTCCTAACTTAAAAAAATTACTTACAGATCCAAAGATTTTAAAACTTTTTCATTTTGCCAGATTCGACATTGCTAAAATTAAAGCAGCCTTAGGAATTGTTGTATCCCCTGTTTACTGTACAAAGATCGCCAGCAAATTAACCCGTCCAAAAGCTGAAAAGCATTCTCTAAAAAATCTTTGTGCCGATATGCTGAACATCCAATTGGATAAAGAACAACAATGCTCGGATTGGACCCAAAAAGAACTTTCCCCAGAGCAAATTCAATATGCTGCGAATGATGTTATGTACTTGCACGCTTTAAAAGCAAAATTAGATGTCCTTTTAAAGAAACAGAAAAAGGAAGAGCTAGCAAGAAATTGTTTTGCCTTCCTGCCATCCCGTGCGGAATTAGATTTAATGGGTCTGGATGAACCCGATTTATTTTCTCATCACTGAAAGGAATTAAAATGACACCAGAAGAAATCATGGCATCTGCCAAAAGAACTTTAACTTTTGAAAAAAACGCACTAGAAATGATGATTGAACGTGTTAACGAAAACTTTGTCAAAGTCGCTGAAAGAATTTTAAATCTACAAGGTCGTGTCATTGTTACCGGCATGGGGAAACCTGGGCATATCGGTAAAAAAATTGCAGCTTCATTAGCTTCAACAGGAACCCCAGCCTTTTTCGTGCACCCTGCTGAAGCCAGCCATGGTGATTTGGGGATGTTGACTAAAAACGATTTAGTATTAGCTTTATCCAACTCCGGTGAAAGCAAGGAATTATTTGACATTATCAACTATTGCAAACGCTTTGGGATTCCTTTGGTCGCCGTTACCAGTGCCCCAGAAAGCACTTTAGGAAAAGCGGCTGATTATGTTTTGCAAATTCCAAACAAAAAAGAAGCCCCCGAAGCATGCCCGTTTAATATGGCGCCAACAACTTCTATGATTGCCACATTAGCAATGGGAGATTCTTTAACAGTTGCATTAATGAACATGCGTGGTTTTACAACAGACCTTTATCATGATCGTCATCCGGGCGGAAAATTAGGGAATGTTCTCATTAAAGTTCAAGATATCATGGCAAAAGAAGACGCTATCCCGTCTGTTTTATCCGGAACTAGCATGACAGATGCTTTGTTAGTTATGTCACAAAAAATGCTAGGATGTTTAGGAATCTTAGATGGCGCAGGTCGTTTGATCGGCATGATTACCGATGGGGATTTACGCCGTCATATGAGCAATGATTTAATGAACAAAAAAGTGGATGAAGTGATGAATCCAAACCCAACAACAATTTCTGGAGATATCTTAGGTTCAGAAGCCTTAAATATCATGCATAGTAAAAAAATTACGAATATCTTTGTCGTTGATGCAGATAAAAAACCCGTCGGATTAATTCATATGCATCACCTGTTACAAGCCGGAGTTGCATAAATGTTCCCAAGTCTCAATCAACTGCAAAAACATACCAGACGCGTTTTGATTACGAAACGAACATTACCTGTTTTTGCTTTTTTGTTGATTGCTTTAATTATCGTTTGGCCCTTATTAAAGGAACAAAAAGAGTCGTTTTCTTTAAACGTTTCTAAAAATACCTCAGGAAAAGGGGCCAAAATGGATATGAAAAATATCCGTTTTTTTGGGATAAATACCCAAAAGTTGCCTATGACTTTAGCAACCCCTTCTATTAAAGAAATAAATCCGACGACTCATCAGATGCTGATGGAAAATCCTGTTGCAACATATCAAATGCAAAATAAAGAAGTTCTGACGGGGATAACTCCTTATGCATTTATTTTTCAAGACAAAAAAACACTCTTTTTCGAAGAAAAAATAAATATAACATCAACTTCTGGCTATAAAGCTCATACGCAAAAAGTGACTTGTGATTACAATCAAGGAACAGCTGATTCCGATGAACCTGTTTCAATTATTGGTCCGACAGGAACTTTAAAGAGCAAAGGTATATGGATGGCAGATAAAGGAAATCTGATCCTGTTTAAAAAAGATGTTGATGCTGTATTTTATCAAGAAAAAGAAACTTTTAAAATTTCCTCTCCAGATGGAGCAAAAATTGATCAAATTCAAAAAACTCTAACTACTTTAGGGAAAACAACCATTCTGCACCAAGAAAATACTCTAAAGGCTGATTCTTTAGTGGCTTATTATACTAATAACAACGAGACCAGAATTGAAAGATTCGTTGCAACTGGTCATGTATCTGTGGACAACAAACAACAAAAAATGACTGGAGATAAGGGGACTTATTATCCTGCCAGTAAAAAGATACTTATGGAAGGGAATGTCATCTTATCACAAGGCAACAACTTAGTAAAAGGGGACAAAGCAACTCTTGATTTAACAACCGGAGAAAGTGATCTGAAAGCTTCTTCCGGTCGCATTAAAGGACAATTGATTCCAACACACTTCAAAGGGGATAAAAAATGAAAGAAGAAACAGGATTAGAGATAAAGAATTTAAGTATCAGCTATAAAAAGCGCACTGTTTTAAAGGATGTTTCTTTGTCTGTAAAAAAGGGAGAAGCCATCGGTTTATTAGGACCAAATGGAGCTGGGAAAACGACCTGTTTTTATTGTGTTACGGGTTTGATTTTCCCCAACAGAGGACAAATCTTATTGAACGGATTAAATATTACCCATTTTCCTGTTTATCGTCGAGCACGCATGGGAATCGGCTATCTTCCTCAGGAAGCTTCTATTTTCCGGGGATTAAATGTTGCGGATAATATCCGTTCTGTTTTACAGCTTCATGAAGAAAATCCGGACAAAGTAGAACAAGAATTAGATACACTCTTAAAAGAATTTTCGATTGAACATTTACGTTTTTCTCCCTCACGTGCCTTATCGGGTGGTGAAAGACGCCGTCTTGAAATTGCCAGAGCTTTGGCAGGCCATCCTTCTTTCATTTTATTGGATGAACCTTTGGCGGGTATTGATCCGATTGCAGTTAGTGATATTAAAGATTTAGTGGGACAATTAAAAAACAGAGGTATTGGCGTCTTAATCACAGATCATAATGTCCGCGAAACATTAGGAATTGTGGATAGAGCTTATATTTTACATGATGGTGTCGTTTTAAAATGTGGGACACCTGATGAAATTATTGCCGATGAAAAAGTCAGAAAAACCTATCTTGGTAAAAATTTCTCACTTTAATTGAAAAAAAGCTTGTAAAAATTTTGAAAACATTTATAATAGTTAAATTATTTTAAAGAAAGGAAAAGAAATGAAAAGAATTGGTATTTTAACAAGTGGTGGTGACTGTTCAGGTTTAAACGCAGCTATCCGAGCTGTTGTTTTCAGCGCAATTGAACGCGGTTGGGAAGTTTATGGGATTCACAACGCTACAAATGGATTAATTTTACGCCCCTTAGCTTATCATAAAATGAGTTTATCTGAATTTGAATTCCCATTTGCGACTTTAGGTGGAACAATGTTAGGGACAACAAATCAAGGAAATCCAAATGTATTTCCCACAAGTGATGGTAAAACAGAAAAACTAACTGATGAAGAAATTGTTGAACGTTTTAAAGAAGGCGTTGAAGAATTAGGATTGGAAGCCTTGGTTGTAATCGGCGGTGATGGATCAATGAATATCGTTAGCCGCTATTGTCAAGCTGCCGGTGTGGCTATGGTTGGGATTCCCAAAACAATTGATAATGATGCACCGGGAACGGATTTGGCCATCGGTTTTGCAACAGCACGTTCCGTTGTGGCAGATGCATTAGATAAATTAAATACAACAGGTGGCTCGCATCACCGTGTTATGGTCGTTGAAGTTATGGGACGTGGTGCAGGTCATTTAGCGTTGGAATCAGCAATTGCCGGTTTTGCAGATGTGGCCTTAATTCCTGAAATCCCTTATACCTATGAAGGTGTTTTAAACAAATTAAAACAAATGAACGCCAAAGGATGTACTCATTCTTTAGTTGTCATTGCAGAAGGAATTAAATCTCCAGAAGGAAAAAATTCTTTCTCAGTCAATGGACGCACTTTTGGTGGCATTTCAGAATATTTTGTGGATCGCCTTTCAAAAGATGGCTTTAATGTCCGTGGTAATGTACTGGGACATATCCAAAGATCTGGGACACCTGTCGCCGTTGACAGAATATTAGCCTCCTCATTTGGAGTACACGCTGTGGAATTATTAGCGCAAAATAAAACTAATCGCGTTGTTGCTCATCAAAACGGCAAAATCACAGATATTTCTTTAGAGGAAGCTCTTAAAATTGGAAATTCCCCTGTTGATCCAAATGGAGAAATGGTGCATGTTGCCAGAAATTTAGGTATTTATGTTGGTGAATAAAAATTAGCTCTTGACAAAAACAGAAATTTATTCTCTTATAAGTAACAGTTCAAAAGAAAGGAGACAAAAATGAACAAATTAATTAATTATGTAAAACAAGGTAAAGGCCGTGGTCTGAGAGCTATGTTGGTCTTTTCCGTATTATTTTCTTTATTTTATTGGGTGGGATTTTATGCCGTTTTATCAGAAGGTTTTAGCGGAATTTTAGTTCATCCAATCTTTTTAACTTCTTTATTTGCTGGAATATGGATTGTTTATTTGATGGTTGTAGGTGTTTCTGCTTTACTTTACAAGCTTCTTCGCCTGAAGCTGGAAAAAGGTGCTGTGTGGCGCGCTACATCTGTTTCACTTATTGTGATTTTAGGAACAAGTCTGTTGATGAACCTTCTTGCATTCCTTATGGCCTTAATGGGTGGAAATGTTTTTCAATTATATCCATTAGTCTTTATACTTATTCTTTCTGTTTCATTGGCAACATTATTTCTGTCCAGTGTTTCAGAAGCAAAAGAAACAAAGAAAAAGAAATAATTAATTCTTTTTTTCAATCAAACACGCATCGCCGTAGGAAAAAAAATGATACATTTTTTCTACGGCATGTTTGTAAGCAAATTTCATTTCGTCCATCCCAGCAAAAGCACAGACCAACATAAATAAGGTGGATTCTGGTGTATGGAAATTGGTAAACAGGGCATCTATAAATTTAAAACGGTATCCCGGGGTAATAAAGATAGCGGTTTCTTTGGCAAAAGGATGTAAGAACCCACTTTCATCTGAGGCAGACTCCAACAAACGCAAAGAGGTTGTCCCAACCGGAATAATCCGGCGCCCTTCCCTTTTATACTGATTCAAGCGATCAGCAACTTCAGGTGTAATCACACCATATTCGGCATGCATTTTATGATCTTCCACATTTTCAACTTTGACAGGCAGAAAAGTTCCACCGCCCACATGCAAGGTCACAAATTCCCGTTTAATCCCTTTTTCATCCAATGTTTTAAAAAGGCGTTCTGTAAAGTGAAGGCCTGCGGTTGGGGCGGCTACAGCACCTTCAACACGCGCATAAATCGTTTGATAATCGGCTTTATCGGATTCTTTTCCCCCACGGGCACGTTTGATATAGGGGGGAAGTGGCATTGTCCCTACTTCGTGCAGTTTTGCAAACAAATCTGCCCCAGAATAATTAAACCGAACCACCACTGCCCCATTTTCTTTTTTATCCAAAACTTCTGCATAAAAATCAGCTGTGATATCTATTTTATCCTCTATATGCAGACGACGAGCATTCTTAATCAATGTTTCCCAAGTGGATAAGTCAATTTGCTTAAATAAAGTCATTTCAATTTGAGCCTGCCCCCGCGTTCCATAAAGGCGAGCTGGAATCACTTTTGTATCGTTGAAGACCAACACATCAGTTGGCTTTAACAGATTAGGTAAATCCAACATACCATAATCGCCCAAATCAAATCCATTGATATAGAGCAAACGCGCCGAATCCCTGGGATCTGCCGGCGCATTTGCAATCAATTCTGGTGGCAAGTCAAAATTAAAATCTGACGTTTTCATTTAGAACTGTTCTATATCTTCTGTCAAAATGGACATGTTCCAGTCATAGGAAATTTCACCATCATCATCATTTTTATAGATAACACCGATGAACTCTTTACCAATATAGACTTCAGCAGGGGCATCTTTAGCAGAACCTGCGCGCACAACAATTTCCGGATTCCAAAAAAGTTGGCGTAAATATTGTTGAATTTTTCCCATTTCTTGTTCATTCAAAGTCATTTGACATCCTTTCTGTTATTTATATTCTTTCTTTTTTTACGCTTTTATGCTATTATAGAGAAATGATAACAAAAAAGCAAGATTTTTCTGAAAAGCTCTCTATTGCGCCCATGTTAGATTGGACAGACAGGCATTATCGCTATATGATGCGTCTGATCAGCAAGCATATTACACTTTATACCGAAATGATTGCCTGCCCTGCCCTGATTTTGGGACGAAACAAAAATTTGCTTTTAGATTATAATCCAGAAGAACATCCTGTCATTTTACAGGTGGGTGGAAGTGAACCTAAGTTGATGGCCGAGTGTGCCAAAATGGCTTATGAGTGGGGTTATGACGGCATCAATATCAATGCGGGATGCCCCAGCCCACGTGTGCAGTCTGGTAAATTTGGTGCGATTTTATTAAAAACACCTGAAGTGATTGCCGATTGTGTGGCTGAAATGGTGGCTGCGACACCTTTGCCTGTTTCTGTTAAAACCAGAATTTCTTTGTCAGATGTCGGAGGCGATGGCTTCCAAGAACTTTTTACACTCACAGATTCATTAAAAAAATCCGGATGTAGCCATTTAATTGTTCACGCCAGAAAGGCAAAGCTCAACTGGCGCCCAAAGGAAAATCGCCTGCGCTTACAGGTAAATTATCCACTTGTGTATCAGCTTAAAAAATCCTTTCCGGATTTGCCCATTTCCATCAATGGAGATGTGCTAAGTTTAGCTGATATTCCAAAACACTTAAAGTATGTGGATGGTGTTATGATTGGCAGATGGGCATATGGAAATCCATATGAACTGCGTGAGGTGGATAAATTGTTTTATGGAGACAATCACACTATTCTATCACGTGCTGAAGTGGTGGAAGAAATGATTAGATATGCTTCAATCCATCACAAACAACTAAATAAAATTCTGTCACATATGATTGGCCTTTATAGGGGACAACCAAACGCCAGCCTTTATAAAAAAGCTCTGTTATCGCGCAATTTGGATAATCTTAAAGCTTTTTTGAAGGATCCACAATCCCCATAGATAAAATCATTTTTAAAGCTTCATCCACTGGAATATTAAGTTCTTTAACATCTTTTTTAGGGACATAAACCATAAAACCTGAAGTTGGGTTCGGCGTTGTTGGGACATATAAAGTCACCATATCTTTGGGAAGCATCTTTTTAAATCCCGCATAAATAGGCGCCGTAATAAATGCCACCGTCCACATACCCTTTCTAGGATATTCCACCAAAACAGCTTTGCGAAAAGCCTTGGTATTATTCCCCATTACAGCTTCAAAAAGTTTTTTCAACGCGCCATAAATACCGGAAATAACGGGCACACGATAAAGAAGCCTTTGACCGATACCAACTAACCAACGTCCAACATAGTTTGCAGTCAACATTCCCACTAAAATCAATAGTAATAAAAGCAATAAAATACCTAATCCCGGCAATCCGTACGGTAAATAAGTTTCCGGATTATATTTCACAGGAATTAATTTTGTCACCCAGCTGTCTAACCAAAGAAAAAGTCGAATGGATACGTAAAGCGTAATCGCAACAGGTGCAATCACCAAAATTCCTGTAAATAAATAAGTCTTAAGCGTTTGACGTTTTTGTAGTTTTTCCATATTTCCCCCTATCTCTCTGGTGCTGATTGTGAAACAGAATTATTTTTCTGCATTCCTTTTTTTAGACGATTACATAAAGTCATTTTTTTCTGTTCCAATTCTTGCATTTTTTTGGTAGCCTGAAACGCTTGAAGCCAAAAATAATCTAAATGTTTTTCATCAGCTTCATCCAAATTCCATAAGGCTTTTTCAGTATAAGCCATATTCAATTTTGGATCATAAATCCATTTGATAAAATCGACATTGAATACCTTGTCTTTTCCTGGAACTAAAATATATCTTTTCCCATCCAATTCATGTTCATAAAATGTTTTCCCATTTATTCTGTAATAGCAAATTGTTTGGTTTTTTCTATTTAACTTTTTGGCCAATGATGAAGGAGCTTCTTCCTGTGGCCATACCCCATAATAAAAGGTGTTATCTGGATTTAAAGGAATTGTTTTATGCTTATTCAATCGGATAGAACCTTTTTGTTTTTTTTGAGGAATAGTCATTATCTCTGGAGGACGTGTCATCACCAATCGAACACATTTACCTTTATCATAGAAAAAATCAGCTACACCTGTTCCCTGTCCTCTAGAACCAACCTTTTTTAAAAGAGCCAAATCTAAAACTTTTACCAGAGCCATCTTTTCTCCTTTTAAAACAGGAATAACATATATTTTAAATAAATGCAAGCCTAAAGTTCACTTACTAATTTAATAAAATCGGCCCCACGTTCTTCAAAGTTATTATATTGGTTATAGCTGGGTGCCCCTGGTGACATTAAAACAACTCCGCCCACAGGTGTTTTTTCGTGTGCTAACTGTACTGCTTCACGCATATCCGCCACATGGTAAGGGGTAGTAATTTTTGCCCCTGTATCAGGTAAAGCCAAAGCTAAAATCTTCTGTTCCTGAATCACTTTATTTAAGGCTGTATAATCATAGCCTCCATCCCAACCACCAATAATCAATGTAATTGGGTGACCGGCAAAGGTATCCAATGCTGCAATCACAGGTTCTGGCAAAGTGGCTATACTATCATTGACATAAAGGACTCCACCTTTTTCTGCCACTTTTTGAAGACGGTGAGGAAGAGGTATAAAACTTTGGAAAGCCTTTTCACAGTCTGTTGGATTTAATCCTAATTCTTTTATTGCCTGTAACACAACACAAGCATTCTGGACATTATGCGCTCCATATAAAGTAAGCGAAGATAATGGAAAAAGTTTCTTTTCCTCTTCACAAAAAAATCCGTTTTTCACAGTAAAATCAAGATGGCGAATATCAATTTTCTTTTTGGATTGACGGATCATATTCATTTTATCTGCATGGTAACGTTCTAAAGTTCCATGCCAAGGCAGATGTGCTGAATAAAGCGCAACCAATATCCCAAGGTCTGGAACTCCTTCAAAATCTGCACATTGATAGCTGGAAATTTCATCTACCATAAATTCTGGACACTCATCTACAAAATCAAGCAAAGGTTTCCCGATATTTCCCCCTAAGCAGACGGATTTTCCCAAAGATTTTAGTGTGTGTGCCAGCAAAGAAGAAGTTGTGCTTTTTCCCTTAGTTCCAGTAACACAAATAAGTTTTGTATTCAATGACTTATTTGATGTATATAAATTAGTATTTGAAGTTATTTTTATCTCTATTTCATGCAATTTTTTCACCTCGGGACGATATAAGGATACCCCTGGGGACTTTACCACCACATCACAAGAGTATAAATCAGCTAAATTATCTTCTGAAATTTCCATAATTCGAACATTTAGGACATGTTTTAAAAGGGCTTTTTTAGTGGATTCACCTTCCCTGCCCATTCCCCACAACCCAACTTTTTTATTTGATAATTCATTCCATTTCATTTTTACCCCTTGTTTTTTTTAAAAACAAAGTGTACACTTTCAAAAAACTTTTGTAAAGGAGAAAATATGAAAAAAAGTAAATATACTTTCAAAAAATATTTATTTATTAGCATATCTATTTTATTTTTAACTTTTTTAGGAAGTATTTTTATAAAAACATACTATCATATGACACCCGCAGCTCATTATTTTCGAGCGATTGAATTACTGGAAAAAGATCAAACGAATCAAGCCTTTACGCATTTAATTTTAGCAAATAAATCATCAGAATCTGGTGCTAAAATGTTTTCAGCTTATCGTTTAGCTCAACTTTATCATTTAGGAGAAAAAGGCTTTACCAAAAATATAAGCAAAGCCGTTTTTTATTACGAACAAGCTGCAGACCTTGGGATGCCAAAAGCCAAATACAATCTCGCCTTACTTTACAATACAGGAGATAAAGTTCCTGAAAATCGTGAAAAA
Organism: Alphaproteobacteria bacterium; assembly: GCA_017650375.1. Taxonomy (GTDB): domain Bacteria; phylum Pseudomonadota; class Alphaproteobacteria; order CAAHEQ01; family UBA3637; genus UBA3637. The sequence continues at coordinate 15,219 of JAGCFA010000061.1, forward strand.
GCATTTCAATACATGAAAGAAGCAGCCCAAGTAATGCCAGAGGCAAAATATGTACTAGCTGTTTGGATGGAACAAGGCTATTTAGGAAAGAAAAACAAAGAAGAAGCCATTATCCTTTACGAACAAGCAGCCAATGCCGGCATCCAAAATGCTATGAAAAGCTTGATTGCTATCTATCATATGGAAAAGGAGCAGACTCAGGAAAACATCAAGCGTGAACAATATTGGCGCAATCGTTTGAAAGGAAGTAAAAATGATATATCGTAAAGACTATCGAAAGCCAACTTTTGACTTACCTGAAACTGAATTAACCTTTATTTTGCATGAAACAGCAACCCATGTATTAGCACACTTACATTTTAAAAATGCTGAATTAAACAAACATATTTTCCTGAATGGCGAAAACCTGAAAATTATTAAGATAAACCTGCCCTATAAAGAAGAAAAAAACGGCATTACAATCACACCTTCTTCAAAAAACTTTATTTTGGAAACAGAAGTAGAAATTAATCCTAAAGATAATACAGAGCTTTCCGGTCTTTATATTTCTGACGGGTTATTTACAACTCAAAATGAACCTCAAGGGTTTCGAAGGATTACTTTTTTCCCAGATCATCCGGATGTCATGAGCCATTATCGTGTCACAATCAAAGCCAACAAAAAGGATTTTCCTGTTAGACTTTCTAATGGCAATATTGTGGTAGAATCTGAGAATGAAATTACCTATGACGATCCTTTCCCCAAACCCAGTTATTTATTTGCATTGGTTGCAGGAAAGTTGGATGTTTTAATGGATAGCTTTACAACAAAATCCGGCAAAAAGGTGGATTTATTTATTTACTGCGAACCCGGAAAAAAAGACAGACTTAACTTTGCCATGGAATCCATTAAAAAGTCAATGAAATGGGATGAAGAAGTATTCGGATTAGAATATGACCTCAATCGTTTTTCTATTGTTGCGGTATCTCATTTCAATGCCGGTGCTATGGAAAATAAATCCTTAAATGTGTTTCGGGATTCTTTATTGCTGGCTACCCCAGAAACAACAACAGATTTGAATTATATTGCCATTGAAAGTTGTATTGCCCATGAATACTTCCATAATTATTCTGGTGATCGAGTAACTTTACAGGATTGGTTTGATCTTTCTTTAAAAGAGAGTTTAACTGTTTATCGAGATTCTGAATTTACCTATGATTTGCATAGTCATGCGACAGAGCGTATTCAAGATGTATTAGAATTGCGTACCAACCAATTTGCTGAAGATGACGGTCCCTTAGCACATCCTATCTTATTAGAAAAAGCAGAATCTGTCCACAATTTTTATACAGCTACCATTTACAACAAAGGTGCAGAAATCATTCGAATGATGCGTGAATTTGTGGGTAAAGATGCTTTTATGGCGGGCATTAAAAATTACTTTAAACGCTATGACGGACAAGCTGTTCGCATTGAAAATTTTGTAGATGAAATCGCAAAAGCAGGAAACAAAGACTTTACTCAATTTATGAATTGGTATCATATCCCAGGACGTCCAGTTATAAAAGTTGAAACAAGCTATCAAGCTCCCAATTTTACAATTAAAATAAGCCAATTTCATAAAAAAACAGACAAACCGTTTGTAATTCCACTGAAATTCGGATTGGTTGGAAGTGATGGAAAAGATTTGGAATCTGGCACTTTAATTTTAGATCAAAAAGAACAAAGTTGGACTTTCGAGGTTAAAGAAAAACCAGTTCTTTCCATTAACCGTTCTTTTTCGGCTTTTGTAGATATGATCATCAACTACACAAACGAAGAACGCCGACATTTAATGAATTATGATCCTGATTTATTCAATCGCTATGAAGTGGGACATTCTTATGCAATCAATAGTTTTGTTCAAATGATCAATGGCGAAAAAGAAATCCCAGATGAAGAATTATTAGACACTTTTGGGGAATATCTCAATCAAGATTTGGATCCCATGTTTTTATCGCGGGCTTTGCTTCTTCCAACGGATGAAGAAATTACGAATAATTTAAAGCAAATAGACCCAGAAAAAATTCAATCTGTCCGTTTTTTAATGCGTCGCAGGTTTGCTGAAAAATACCGTGAAAAAATCTACGCGCTTTATAATGAAATGAAGGAAGAAAAACCATTTGACTTATCACGTGAACAGATGGGAAAAAGAGCTTTAAGAAATACACTGTTACCTTATCTAGCTTTAACACCATACGGCATTGAAATCCGTCAACAGTACAGGCAAGCAACAAATTTCACAGAACGTTTAGGGGCTTTAACCGTAATAATGAATAATCAGTTAGATGGTGCAAAATGGGCCTTAAATGATTTTTATAAATGTTATAAAGAAGATCCTATTCCTTTTAACAAATGGTTTACCGTCCAAGCTAAAGTTCCTGTCTCTGAAACAGTAGCCAAAGTAAGAAAGCTTCTTTCTCATCCGACTTTTGACATGAAAATCCCCAGCAAAGTAAATGCTCTTCTTGGGGCATTCAGCACCAATTTAATAGCCTTTAATACGCGCGAAGGATATGAATTAATGGCTGAACAAATTGCTAAATTAGATGCTATCAATCCTCAAAAAGCCGCTGTTTTAGCAGAATCATTTCGGAATATCAAAAAAATGATTCCTGAATTGTATGAAAGTGCAAAAAAGGCTTTGAATCGATTGCGGGAGACCGCAAAATTACATGATGAAACGCGTGAAATTGTGGGTAAAATTTTAGACGCTTAAAAAAACTGGATTTTTTATTCAAAATCCGCTATAATACCAGAAATTTATTTTAATAATGAAAGGTAAATAAAATGACATATTCATCAGAAATTGATAAAAAATGGCAAAAAAAATGGGCTGACACAGGACTTTATAAATTTGACGAAAATTCAGATAAAAAGAAACTTTATTGTTTGGAAATGTTTTCATATCCGTCTTCAGCAAACTTACATTGCGGACATTGGTATAACTATGGGGTTGTGGATTCTTGGGCGCGCTTTAAACGTATGCAAGGCTATAATGTTTTTCATCCAATGGGCTTTGATGCCTTTGGATTGCCGGCCGAAAACTACGCAATTAAGACTGGGACTCCCCCAAAGGAAACAACATTAAAAAGTATTGCTAAAATGACAGAGCAATTGAAGTGCATGGGCGCTACTTTTGATTGGGATTATACCTTAAATACTTGTGATGAAGACTATTATAAATGGACACAATGGATCTTCACAAAGTTATTTGAAAAAGGACTTGCTTATCAAAAAGAAGCCCCTGTGAACTGGTGTCCCAGTTGTCAAACTGTGCTAGCCAATGAACAAGTAAAAGATGGTTGTTGTGAAAGGTGTAAAACCCCTGTTGTTCAAAAGAAAATGAAGCAATGGTTCTTTAAAATTACAGCCTATGCGGATGAATTGTTAAAAGATATTGATGCTTTGGATTGGCCGGACAAGACGAAAAAAATTCAAAAGACTTGGATTGGCAAATCTCATGGTTCATTGATTACCTTTGATATTGATAATGGGATGAAATTACAGGCCTTTACAACACGGGCAGACACCTTGTATGGTTTAAGTTATGTTGTGATTGCACCCGAACATCCTGCTGTTCCAGAACTGACCAAACCTGAACAAAAACAGGCTGTGGAAAAGTATGTGGCAGATGCGGCTAAACTCAAAGAA
>JAGCFA010000062.1 GCA_017650375.1 Alphaproteobacteria bacterium
AGGAAAAGACAATGTTACCTTGAGTGTCTTCTTGCATTCTTCTTCTTTGTAATAAGTTTCTTTTAACTTCTTCAGTCACACCAGAAACTACAATTTTGCCACCGGGATAAGCTACACATTTCCCGATAACTAATTCAGGTTGAGCCAAAAGCAAATTTTGACAATCAACAGTATCTTTCAATCCTTCTCCTCCATTTTCTGTCATTGCTTTAATAGACACCATGGAAAGATAATTTTCCAATTCATTGGCTTGGTATTTGCTCATCGCCATTGAATAGCCAGCAACACCACCAACAGCCATTACAAAAACAGTCAGTAATGTCCAAAGATACCCTAAAATACCTAAAATACCACAAATATATTTAGCTGTTTTACAGGGTTCAAATTCTTTTCCTTTTCCATCCGTATGAATGGTAAAGATATTAATAACAGCCCATAAATGTGTCACAAGGACCCCCATAAACAAAGTCAAAAGAGTCAAAAGCAGTTGAGCCAATCCCCGTTTCCACCGTCCTACATAAAAGTTATGAATACCAAATATCCCCAAGAAAAAGGCTAATAAACAATAAGCCAACTGACTTTTTGCATTGCCAACTTCTTGTAAAAGCTGAGCTTTCTTGGCTTCAAAATCAGCCTCAGAAATCACGCCTTTTTCCTTTAAATCATGTAATTTTTCTAAATCTTCAAGGTTTGTCATTTTATCTCCTTTTGTTAAATACCTCAGGTTTAGGCTAACAAAAAAGAAAGTCTATGTCAATCATTTTATGATATTTTTTTAAAATACTGAGCGTGTTCTTAAAAATTATGACTCGCATAATTCCCTATTTCGTTTTTTGGCACATAAATCGCGCAAAACTCTATTCCGTTTTCGAGCACACAAACAAACCTTTGGCCCCGAAGAACGCACCTTTTTAGAATCTCGGCTTAATATCTGGTTTTTTGGAGGAACAACACCTCCCTTTACATAATTGTATTGAAAAGAAATTTCTTCTAAACTAGAAAAAAGAGGCTTAAATTTTTCTTCTTTCTTTATACTTGGGTGTGCCACAGGTTTCATATAGTTTTTTTGAAATTTAATCTCCTCTGAACTGGTAAATAAACCTTTTGTCATTTTGACCTCCTTATCTTGTTTTGCCGAATTGAGTAAATTTGATATTTCTTTGATGACGGTTTAATTGTTTGACCATTTGATTTGTTTTTTTGTTTTCTTGACGTTCATGTGCCATTTTACTTTCGTAAACTGGCTCCCGAATAGAACAAAATCCCACATCAACCCATTTAAATTTGACTTTTGACATTTGATATCCTTTTGTTAACGGGAAGATTGTAGCATATTTTTATTATTTTCACAAGGAACCCATTGGGTGTCGGCCAGTTTTTGGGCCCCAGTGATAAGCATAATCAAGCGATCCACCCCCAAAGCATTGCCACTGGCGTTCGGCATACCATATTCCAAAGCACGCAAAAAATCTTCATCCATTGGATCGTCCCAACCATAAAGTCGTTTGCGCTCAGCGTAGTTCGCCACAAAGCGTGCCCGTTGTTCTTTAGCGTCTGTCAATTCCGAAAAGGCATTACAAAGTTCTACACCACAAGCGTAAACTTCAAAACGTTCGCAAACCTTGGAATTCCCTGGTTTTGTGCGCGCTAATGCCCCCAATTGTGTGGGGTATTCGCATAAAATTGTGGGGACGCCATCCCCTAGTTTATATTCTACACGATTCAGCATAATCCGAAAGAAAATATCTTCCCAAGTGTCAGAATCCGAACATTGAATACCTATGCGTTCCGCTTCTGCCCGTAAATTCTTTGCCCATAAATTGACACCCGCATACTTTTTGAAAGCCTGAGCCACCGTCAATTTTTGCCAACGTTTAAAGGGATCACATATGCGTTCATTATGACGAAGTTCCTTGACGCCACATGCCCGACAGCATGACCTGACAACCCCGATTGTGTCTTTCATCATGGAAGAATAATCTGTCCCTGCCCGATACCATTCAAGCATAGTGAATTCAGGGCTGTGGGTATCTGATACGGGTTCATCTCGATAAGCGTGACAAATTTGAAAAATCGCTTTTTCACCAGCAACTAACAGTTTTTTCATGGCCAGTTCCGGGCTGGTGTGCAGATAAAAATCGCCCGTTTGAAAACATTTTAAATGCACTTCATCACTGGGGGCCGGTTGCAAAGTGGGTGTATCCACTTCAGTTAACCCCTGTTTATTAAAATACTTGCGAATTGTTTGAATCACTTTCCCCCGCGCTTGACGCAATGGGGTATTCTTCATATAAAGATCAGGTTTCCACCAATTATTCATCTTGACTTTCCTTTCTAAATAAAGTATAATCTTTTTCATCAATTTTTGCAAGGAAAGGATTTTAAATGTCAAGTTTTAAGGCATCAGCGTTTAAAAAAACTCAACCGAATGCTTTAGCACAACTTTATTCGAACATGTGTTCCTGTCCGACAGAAAGTAAACTTTCTCTGTTGGATAGAATGGATAAATATGTTCAGCTTTCGCGTTCAGCTAAAACGATTAACACACGTGAATTTGAAGAATTGGAAAGAAAATTAAAATTTGATATTTACCTGGTGATTGAAGGGGATTTTTATGAAGAAATAAATGGTTCTTTAGCCCTTCCAACCGAAGCATTGGAAACCTATAAAACTTTACCAGATAAAAAAAGGGCCTTATTCAGACAAGATCTTATGTCTGTCCCCCATAAAAGAAGATCCCCCTTATCTCTTGTCAAACAAAAAGCAATCGCATAACTAAAAAAAGAAAGGAAATATAACATGAAGCAACAAGCAAACCAAATCAGACCAGGCTGGGTCATTGAACACAACGGTAAACAATATTTGGTAACCAAAATCAATATCATCACTCCAGGTAAAGGTGGTGCCTTTATCCAAGTGGAAATGCGTGGCGTGGATTCAGGTCTTAAAACCGAACAACGTTGGCGCACAGCTGATACAGTTGAAAAGTTAATGAGTGAAGAATTTGATTGCACTTATTTATACCGCGAAGGCGAAAAATTGTGCTTCATGAATTCTGAAACTTATGATCAATTTGAAATCATGGCTGAAACAATGGGAGACAAAGCCCTTTATTTACAGGACAATATGCCCGTGACAGTGAACTTTATTGAAGGAAAACCCGTTTCTGTCAATTTACCACCGCATGTGGTTTTGACAATCACAGAAACAGAACCAGCCCTTAAGAACCAAACAGTCACTTCTTCTTATAAGCCGGCTGTTTTGGAAAATGGAATTCGTACAACTGTTCCACCCTTTGTGAATGCGGGTGAAAAGATTGTGGTGTCCACAGAAGATAACAGCTATGTGGAACGCGCAAAATAATTAGTGCGTAAAAAAAGCCCCGCTTTGAAGCGGGGTTATTTTTTTATTCAGAATCGCCATAAGGAAGATAGGTCGCCTTCACTGCATTCGTTTTTTTCCAGTGAGCTGTACCGTAATTATTACTAACCATTTGCATCATTTCTTTACAGCCTTTAGTATCTTTAAAGGTGACATTGACACGCCCCATTTTGGTAGCAGAAGCTGCTTCAATACATTCGGGGATATCTTTGATTTCATCTTTAAAACCATTGAGGTTTTCTACATCAACATGATGTCCCTGTGCATAGATAGAAAAGAGAGCAATCGTTCCTGAAATTTCATTCGCCCGCAATCTGTTCAAAGCCACAATGTAGCCAGCCACTCCTGTCACTGTCAAAATCCCCATAATAACTAAAACGCCCAACATTTCAATCATTGAACGGCCTGTTTCATTTTTTATCATATAAATCCTCCTTGTCTAACAGAAACAGGTATAATCTATTTAAGGGAAAGAGTCAAGAAAAATCTTTAATTTAAATAAAAAAATTAGCACCTCACCAGAGGTGCTCAAATCAAAAGTGGGGCGGAAGATGAGACTCGAACTCACGACATCTGGTACCACAAACCAGCGCTCTAACCAACTGAGCTACATCCGCCATTCGGTTGATGGGCTTTATTTTCGCAGATTTTATATAAAATGTCAAGCAAAAAATGATCTGAAGTGAGATTTTTAAAGTAACTTGACTTCCGGAAGCTTTTTTGTTATCATACAAGTCGATATAACACATTGAATCTAGGAGGAATTATGTTGCCACATGAAGCATTAGGATATAATCGTTTTGGATTAAGGTATGTTTCAAAAGAAGAAATAGAAGCAAGACGTAGATTCGTTTTTTCATATGTCCCCGAAAAACCAGACGAAGAACAACAACCGTTTCATAAACCGTTAAAAAGTTATCAAGATGGAGAAAAAAGCTTTTCCGACTTGATAAAGGGACGCCACAAAGATGAAATGGGACGTTTAAAAGAACGCTATCAAGATTTTTTAAAATTTCCACAATCCGGACAATTCCAGAAATATCAAATAGAGAAAGGAAGATTGGAAGACGATTATGTACATCAGGAATACTGGTTGAGACAGATTGAGCCAACAAAGCGCAAGCAAAACGTCATTTTTCCCCTGACCACCGGAATACTGCTTTCGTCTGCAGCCATCATTAATTCCTGTTCAAAATCAACTGCATCCTCCTTTACTTCTTCACTTTTTTGTCTGGCAGCTCTTGCTTCTTTATATCAAGCTTATATAGCAAATAAGTCTAATGAAGCAAAAAAGACAAAAGATGAATGCAATAAGCGTATCCAAATGCTGTTGGAAGATTGGCATGAAAAAGACAGATTCGCACGTTATGACAGGGCATTATTAAATAATAACTTAGATCATTTAAACAAGAAAAAGCCAACACAGGAACGTCGTGATCAGAAAGGAAATCTGGTAGCACAGTACCGATTAGACCATCCCAAAGTGAGAGAATAATTTTTATAAAAAAGCCACCGATTAAAAGGTGGCTTTGTTAAATGGTGGACGTGGCAAGACTCGAACTTGCGACCTTTACGATGTCAACGTAACGCTCTAACCACCTGAGCTACACGTCCGATGTTGTTATTTATACACGAATTCTTTTAAAAATGCAAGAACTTTTTTACAAAAGAACAAAAAACAAAATAAAACACTATTTTTTTCAATTAGTTATCAAAAAATAAAAAAAAACTTGCAAGGAATGTTATTTTGTGCTAAAGTGAGGGGGTTCGTCCAAAAAAGGACTATGTTAAACTAAAGCAACGTTGGGATAACCCAACAGCTAGAAAGGAAATAAAATGAGTGAAAACATTGCTGAACGTGTAAAAAAGATTATCGTGGAACATTTAGGTGTTGAAGCCGACAAAGTGCAAGACAATGCCAACTTTATCGATGATCTGGGCGCCGACAGCTTGGATACAGTTGAATTAGTTATGGCTTTTGAAGAAGAATTCGGCTGTTCCATTCCTGATGATGCGGCTGAAAAAATTCGCACTGTCAAGGATGTCATTGATTACATTCAAAAACAAGTTTAATGAAAGCTTGATTTAACAGGACGTTCCCAGCTTATTCTTCATCAGAAAAGCAGGAACGTTCCTTTTTTTGAAAGGAATATAATGCGACGTGTTGTTGTAACGGGGATAGGTGTTTTATCACCTTTGGGATATGGTCATAAAGCGAACTGGGAAGCTTTGGTTAAGGGACAATCTGGTCTTTCAAAAATCAGATCTTTTGATCCGACAGATTATGTTTCTCAAGTAGCAGGACATGTGCCTGTAGGACGAGAAATCGGTCAATTTAATCCTGACGAGATTTTATCCCCAAAAGAGCAGCGCCATGTCGATCCGTTTATTTTATACGGCATGGCAGCCGGTCAGCAAGCAGTTCAAGATTTGAATTGGTTACCTGAAACAGAAGAAGAAAAAAACCGTTTTGGCGTTTATTTCGGTTCTGGTGTCGGTGGATTAATGGGAATTATAAACAGTGGTAAATCTGTTGAAACTGTTGGTCCACGTCGTCTGACCCCTTTTGCTATCCCTTCTATTTTAATCAACCTAATCGGTGGACATTTGTCCATTAAATACGGTTTGCAAGGGCCAAATATCGCCTGTGCAACGGCTTGTGCAACTGGATCTCATGCCATTGGCGAAGCCGCACGTCTGATTCGTGATGATCGGGCAGATATTATGTTGGCAGGAAGTTCTGAAGCAGCCATTTGTCCTGTAGGAATTGCAGGATTTTCACAAATGCGTGCTCTTTCCAATCATTTCAACGAAACCCCTCAAAAAGCATCGCGCCCTTGGGATAAAGAACGCGATGGTTTTGTTATGGCTGAAGGAGCTGGGGCGGTGGTTTTGGAAGAGTACGAACATGCAAAAAAAAGAGGTGCAAAAATTTATGGGGAATTGGTCGGATATGGTTTGACCGCTGATGCATATCATTTTACAGCCCCAGGTGGAACCGGCGCAAAACGTGCTATTTTGCAAGCTTTAAAAGAAGCTGATATTACCCCAGATCAAGTGGATTATATCAATGCTCATGGTACTTCTACCCCAATGGGCGATTTAGTAGAATTTAAGGCTGTCAAAGAAATTTTTGATGGGACAAATGTGGCTATGTCATCCACAAAATCAATGACAGGGCACATGTTAGGGGCTGCTGGATCTGCTGAAGCTGTTTACACTTTATTAGCTATGCAGAATAATGTCCTGCCCCCCACCATCAATTTAGACAATCCGGAAGAAGAAACAGCCGGTTTCAATTTGGTCCCACATAAAGCACAGGAAAAACAAGTAACTTATGCGCTTTCCAATTCTTTTGGGTTTGGCGGAACAAATGCAACTCTTTTATTTAAAAAGGTGCTGAATGAGACATAGTGTTTTCATTTATTTTTTAGTAGCTTTCTTGGCGGTTTCTTTAATCGGAAGCAGTGTGTTGACAACCTATACACAATTTATAGCCGAAGGTCCTTTACAAGAACAGACAGAAGTATTAATAGAAAAAGGTAAAACTTTACGTAAAATTGCCAGAAAACTGCATCATGAGGGGATTATTTCCAGTCCATCCATTTTTGAATTAGGGGTCAGAGCTAGTGGTCAATCCAACAAAATAAAAGCAGGAGAATATTCTATCCCTCGTTATGCTAGTGCCAAAATGGTCATGAATATCTTAACCAGTGGGAACACTTATATTCGTCGCTTGGTAGTGCCAGAAGGACTCACTTCTGAACAAGTTGTGGCTTTGATGAATAATTCAAAAGGTTTGGTCGGGAATGTGATGCAGATTCCGAAAGAAGGGACTTTATTGCCAGATACCTATCATTATTCCTATGGGGATACAAAAGAAAGCATTTTAGAACGCATGAAAAATGCTATGGAACGAACTGTCGCTGAATTATGGGAAGCTCGCGATCCAACAATCACCCTAAAAACACCGGCAGAGGCTGTGATTATGGCTTCTATTGTTGAAAAAGAAACTTCAAAGGATGCCGAACGAGCACATATTGCTTCTGTTTTTTATAATCGAATGGCTCAAGGAATTCGCCTGCAATCCGATCCAACTGTTATTTATGCCGTAACAGATGGTCATGTCGACCAAATGAAACGAGTGATTTACAAAGATTTAAAAGAACAACATCCTTATAATACCTATGTTATTTACGGCTTACCAAGAGGACCTATATCCAACCCTGGACGCGCTTCCATTGAGGCTGTTTTACATCCAATGAAAACAAAAGATCTATATTTTGTTGCCGACGGTACGGGGGGCCATGTATTTGCAGCTACTTATAAAGACCATCAAAAGAATGTTCAAAAATGGCGGTTAATTTCTAGAGGAAAAAGAAAAACTTCACCGGTAAAACCCCTTCAACCAAAGGAGGAAAAATGACAGAAAAATACGTCCGCCCCAGTTGGGATGAATACTTTTTAGAAGTGATGCATGCTTTAGCTAAGCGTGCTACCTGTGATCGTGGCCGGACTGCCTGTGTCGTTGTTAAAGATAATCAGATTGTTGTATCAGGTTATGTCGGTTCGCCTCCTGGACTTCCACACTGTGATGAAGTAGGACATCTGATGAAAAAAGTGGTGGAAGAAGATGGTTCTATTCATGAACATTGCATGCGTACGATTCATGCTGAACAAAATGCGCTATGCCAAGCAGCCAAACGTGGTGTTTCTGTGGATGGAGCAACACTTTATTGCAAATTGGCCCCCTGTCGCACATGTGCCATGTTATTAATTGCATCCGGCATTAAACGTGTCGTCGCAGAATACAAATATCACGCTGGTGGAGAAGCTGAAGAAATGTTGAAACAAGCTGGTATTCTTGTGGAATATATCCATGATGAAACGTTAGAATATCAAAAATAAATAATTTTCGGATAATAAAAAAAGTCAGATGATCTATAAGCCGGGTTCTGTCTTGACAATCATTCGTCTGGCAAAATCATTACTGATTAGCTCAAGCAACCTACCTTTCGACAGCCGGACAAGGACGCCCGTTTATACAAAATCAACATATTTCAGTCGCCGTCTGTCTTCGTTTGGTCTTGCTTCCAATAGGGCTTGTCATGCCACGAAACCTTTCGGCCCGTGCGGTGAGCTCTTACCTCACCTTTTCACCCTCACCGATGCTGATAAATCAGCAAAGGCAGATTATTTTCTGTGACGCTTTCCATCGGGTCACCCCGCCCGGACGTTATCCGGTATTGTGTCCTTGTGAAGCCCGGACTTTCCTCCAACCCAGAAGGGTCAGCGATTGTCCAACCATCTGACAGGAGGTATTATAGCGGATTTAAGGACGTTTGTCAAATAAAGTGACCTTTATTAAATTGAAACCCATTCAGACCAGCTCCAAGTAGTGTCACTTCGTGTTGTTTTACATAGATAGCCTGTGTAATAATAAATATCACTGGAAGAGTTACACCAACGATTTTTTTCTGTATACGTATTACTCCCTCCATTTTTTGATGATAGGCTACCTACTATACACATCCTTATAGATTGTGCGTTTGGATCATATGCATATTGCGAATATCCCAAAACTTTACCAGTACTTAAGTTTATAATCTTATAGCCATTATAATGTCTAACAGTCCCTCTTCTAGGGGTTTGTGTAACACATACCTGTTCACTCTTAATACACATACCTGTGCTACTACACAGACCACCATCACCACATACCTGACCAGACGTTTTCTGTGTCAGACTACCAGTTGAATCATCGCATACCTGACATAAACCTGCATTTTCTGAGCAAGACTTTTTACATTTTTGGGGGTCTTTTATACTAGGAATACAACATTGATTTTCTAACCAGTACGGAGTGGCAGTTGGACAGCATACTTTAGAAACAGAATTATACTTGGTATTGTCTGTTGTTATTTGCCAATTTGTCTTGTTACATGTTTGGCATTTAACATCATATGCAGATGTATTTTCAACAACTGAACCATTTTGACATTTACCGCAATTACCAACTGCTGTACCGTTAGCCAGATTTGCTTTATTCCAAGAATTAGCCGCTGTACAGGTTTGACAGCTGGAGTTATACTTCGTTGTATCTGCTACAGATGCTCCGTTCTGACATTTACCGCAGTTACCAACTGCTGTACCGTTAGCCAGATTCGCTTTATTCCAAGAATTGGCCGCTGTACAGGTTTGACAGCTGGAGTTATACTTCGTTGTATCTGCCACCGGTGCTCCGTTCTGACATTTACCGCAGTTACCAACTGCTGTACCATTGGCTAAATTCACTTTATTCCAAAAATTGATCGCTGTACAGGTTTGACAGCTGGAGTCATACTTCGTTGTATCTGCTACCACAGAACCATTGTTACATTTACCACACTTTCCAACTGCTGTACCGTTAGCAAGATTCGCTTTATTCCAAGAATTAGCCGCTGTACAAGTTTGACAGCTAGAGTCATACTTCGTTGTATCTGCCACCACTGAGCCATTGTTGCATTTACCACAATTACCAACTGCTGTACCGTTAGCCAGATTTGCTTTATTCCAAGAATTCGTTGCCGTACAAGTTTGGCAAGATGTATTGTATTTCGTCGTATCTGCCACTGGCGTTCCATTCTGACATTTACCGCAGTTACCAACTGCTGTACCGTTAGCCAGATTCGCTTTATTCCAAGAATTGGCCGCTGTACAAGTTTGACAGCTGGAGTTATACTTCGTTGTATCTGCCACAGATGCTCCGTTCTGACATTTACCGCAGTTTCCAACTGCTGTACCATTGGCCAGATTTGCTTTATTCCAAGAATTAGCCGCTGTACAAGTTTGACAGCTGGAGTTATACTTCGTTGTATCTGCCACTACTGAGCCATTGTTACATTTACCACAGTTTCCAACTGCTGTACCATTGGCAAGATTCGCTTTATTCCAAGAATTAGCTGCTGTACAAGTTTGACAGCTGGAGTCATACTGCGTTGTATCTGCTACCACAGAACCATTGTTACATTTACCACAGTTCCCAACTAATCCCCCTTCATTCGTTGCTCTTATCTCTCCGTTAACACATTTGTTACAAAAATCAATCAGAGCCCCATTATCGTAAATGGTATTATTAAACACGCATTGTGTTGCAGATGGGCACACACCATTCACTAAATCTCTATCACAGCATTTCTTGTTATTATCATATAAATCATATAATCTGTTCGTCACACAACACGCCGGTTCGTTATCCCTATCTTTATCTCTATAAGCTGTCTGTCCTGAAGGACAACCGCAATTTTTATCAGGCAAACAAACTAAATTACCTCTGCAATCTTTTTGTTCTAAACATTCTACACATCGGAAGCCTTTGATCCCTCCAAAATTATGGCATAATCCTGAACTACAACAGTTGTTATCTGAATAGCAAGGTAGTCCATTCC
>JAGCFA010000063.1 GCA_017650375.1 Alphaproteobacteria bacterium
ATCGTCATGAAACATTATTATGGTGTAGCACTAAAAAGGGGGCTCCTTATACCTTTAATTATCAAACACTTAAATCGCTGAACGGTGGCAAACAAGAATCTAGTGTTTGGGATATCGGTATTTGTATCGGTCCGGAAAGATTAAAGGATTCTAATAAACGCAAACTGCACGCAACGCAAAAACCAGAAAAATTGCTATATAAGGTTATCTTATCTTGCACAAAGCCTGGCGATCTTATCTTAGATCCTTTTTTTGGCACTGGAACAACGGGAGCTGTTGCTAAGTTATTGGGGCGTCATTTTATTGGAATAGAAAAAGAAGGAAAATATGTTTTATCTGCGCGTCAAAGAATTGCTCAAGTAAAAACTGTTTCAGATGAAATTTCCAGATTGGAAAAAGACAAAAAACCACCTAAAGTTTTATTTAATGTTTTACTAAAAAAAGGGGTGGTGGCAGTAGGAGATGTTCTATTTACTCCCCAAAAAAAACAAGCAAAAGTTTTACCTGATGGTCGTTTGAAAGCAGGGCGTTTGGTCGGTTCTATTCATCAATTAGCAGCGCGATTACAAAATAAAACCGTTGCTAATGGATGGGATTATTGGTTAATAAAAACAAAAAATGGTTATTCTAGTATTGACATTTTGAGAAAAAATGGTTAGCCTTGTACCTAACGAAGGAGGAAAAATGAAGAAGAAGCTTTTTATTTTGATGGTAACAACTTTTTTGGCAGGATGTGTTTTAGCACCTCAGGAAGAAAAAAACTCCACGAATGTGAACACAGAAGTTCGTGTGCTTTCTCCAGATAAGGTCCAAATGCAGTTGGAAGAAACGGATGATGAATTCTTGACGATACCTGAAGTTCCTGTAAAAAAAGTTGAAATGATGCCTTATATGGAGGTTTTGGCTAAAAAGTTACGTAAAGGTTTGCGTTCTACTGGGGTAAAAGTAACTCAGGTTGAAAGTCAGGTTGATCTGATTATTCCTAACAAGATGATTTTTGGAACAAATCAATCAAAGATTCAAGCTTCCGCAGAGGATTCATTGACTTTGATTGCTCAATTGCTATCAGAATATGATAAGACAATGATTCAGATTATTGGTTATACAGATAATGTTGGAAGCGTTTTGAAAAATAAAGAACAGTCTTTACACAAGGCTGATATGTTGGCTGATTTCTTAATCCAAAAGGGTATCAATGCTGAACGTATTATTACTGATGGAGCCGGAGGGGATAATCCCGTTGCAAATAATGCGACTTTAACTGGACGGGAACAAAATCGTCGTATAGAAATTACATTAATCAGTTTACAATAAAGGAACTTTATGAAAAAGATATTTTTAATTGCTTTATCAACATTATTACTCTCAACGAAAGGATTTACAATGGATAAAGAAAATACACTTTATTTGGATTTGGATTATGGCCGTGTAGTGATTGAACTGGATCCTACTGTTGCCCCAAAGCATGTGGCTCGTATTAAAGAATTAACACGTCAAGGATTTTATGATGGGATCAAGTTCCATCGTGTCATTCCTGGCTTTATGGCTCAAACAGGGGATCCAACAGGAACAGGGATGGGGGGATCTGGTAAAAAATTGTCGGCTGAATTCAATAAAACGCCTCACGTGCGCGGAACAGTTTCTATGGCTCGGGCTATGGATCCGAACAGTGCTGATAGCCAATTTTTTATTTGCTTTGATGATGCGACTTTCTTAGATGGTCAATACACGGCTTTTGGTCATGTAACGAAGGGAATGGAATATGTAGATATGATTAAAAAAGGTGAACCACCGATCAATCCGGATATTATTGTAAAAATGCAAGTAGCAGCCGATGTGAAAGAATAAAAAAAGATCCCCTGAATTAAGGGGATTTTTTATAGGTTGAGTAAAAGCAAAGATTGAGGTTTTCTTCACATCTTCCGGAAACTTCTATAGACAAAAGTCCCCAGTCCATTTCTTTTAATCGGGTGCAAAAATCCTCATTTGGGGTAGCATAATTAATTTCAAAATTAGAGCAAGTTGCTTCTGCTTCTGTACAGGAATTGACGTCGCAAGGTTTGTTTGTTGCATTGATGGTCATTCCTCTGAATTGGATATCGTTTTTAAACAAAGAAAAACAGTTTTTTGAATTATTACTGCTGTGATTTGATCCACATTCTGGCGGAACGGAGTTAGCAGATTTTACAAACTCGTTGATTGTTTTGCAAGCAGGAAGAGGATCCCCAGCAGACATATCTTTCATAAATTCCTGATAATTACAGTCAATCGATTTTGGATATGTGTTTCTTCCATAAACAGTAAGATACGTATCTTTGATGCTGCTGATAGTTTCGTGAATATCGCTATAAGCTTGGTTAATTCTATATGAGGTAAGACCAGAATTGATGCCTGTAACCGATCCGTAGATAATTATCCCCATAATAGCTAAGACCCCTAGCATTTCTGTCATTGAACGACCAGATTCATTTTGATTCATCTTAAATCCTTTCTTCTTAATCTAATAGCTTGATTATAAACCTTTCAAAATAGATGTCAAGCAGAAAGAAAAATACTTTGACTTTTTTTTAAAAAAAAGGTATTCTATCTAAAATTTTATTTTAACGAAAGGATAGATCATGGAAAATACCGAAAATTTAGGACACGAACAACGTCAGGTACGCCTTAATAAATTAAAGGCTTTGGAAGAAAGGGGGATTAATCCTTATCCGCATACTTTTAAACCAACAGCCACTTCTGCCAGCTTGGCTGAAAAATATGCTGATTTAGCTCCTGATACCCAAACCGAAGATGTTGTTTTGGTGGCTGGACGTGTACGCGCAGTGCGCAATTCTGGTATGTTCATGGATATCTATGATGCGACTGGCAAAGTCCAAATTTATACTTCCAAGGAACATTCTGAAGCATCTGTTTTGGAAATGTTGGATATGGTAGATATTGGGGATATTATTGGGATTAAAGGAACTGTGCGCCGGACAAAGCGTGGGGAACTTTCTGTCAATACATCAGAAATCACGATGTTAGCAAAGGCCTTGTTGCCACTTCCTGAAAAATTCCATGGACTTACCGATACGGATACCAAGTATCGCCACCGTGAAGTGGATATGATTATGACGCCTGAAACTATTCAGACCTTTATTAAACGCAGTAAAATTTATGAAACCATTCGCCAGTTACTGATTGCAAAGGGATGTTTGGAAGTTGAAACCCCTATTTTACAAGCAATTAAAGGTGGGGCAGCTGCAAAGCCCTTTATCACACATCACAATACTTTGGACATGGATTTATTCTTGCGTGTGGCGCCTGAATTATTCTTAAAACGTTTAATCGTTGGTGGACTTCCTGGGGTGTTTGAATTTGCTAAAAATTTCCGCAATGAAGGAATGGATACAACACATAACCCTGAATTTACAGGGTTGGAAATGTATTTACCTTATATGGACTATAATGATATGGCTGATTTGTTTGAAGAAATTGTGCGTAAAGCTTGTGAAGCAGTCAATGGCACCCTTCAAATTGAATATGATGGCAAGAAGTTTGATCTATCCAAGCCCTTTGCGCGTGTCACCATGAATGACATGATTAAAAAGTACGCCGGTGTGGATTTCTTGGCCATTAAAACGGATGAAGAAGCGCGTTCTGCCGCTGAGAAATTGGGCGTTGAAGTGGATGAAAAGGCCGATTGGGGGCACTGCATGGCAGCTGTCTTTGAAACTAAATGTGAAGAACATTTGATTCAACCCACCATCGTGATGGATCATCCGAAATCCATGAACCCTTTGTGCAAGACGCACCGCACAGAGTCGCGCTTGGTGGAACAATTTGAACCCTATATCAACGGCAAAGAAATGGGAAATGCTTATACTGAGCTGACTAACCCGTTGGATCAACGTGAACGCTTTGAAGAACAAGTTAAAGCCAGAGAAGCGGGGGATGAAGAAGCCGATATGATGGATGATGATTTTGTGGAAGCTTTGGAACATGGTTTGCCACCCACAGGGGGAATGGGAATTGGTATGGATAGACTTGTGATGTTTTTAACAGGCAATACTTCCATTCGTGATGTCATTGCTTTCCCCACAATGCGTAAAAAATAAGGAGAAGAAAAATGCGTAGAATTTTAAAAGAGTTAATGAATTTGGATGAGCCGGTTTTAACCGAAAGATTGGCTCCCAAGATTGCACCCTATGCCAAAATTTTGTATCTGATTGTCTTGATTATTTTGGGGCTTAGTACTTTAGGGTCTTTAAGCCTTTTAGTAATAAATCCGCTTGCTTTTATTGGTGCTCTTTTTTTGATAATGGTTGAATTTGCCCTTGTTCGGATGTTCTGTGAATATTTAATCAGTACTCATCCGGATAGGAAATAGAGATGTGTTCTCGTAGCTCAGCAGGATAGAGCAACGGTTTCCTAAACCGTAGGTCGTGGGTTCGATTCCCGCCGAGAACACCATTTAAAAAGGGAGAAGATGCTTTTACAAAAAGATATTCAAGCAACGGCTATTTCTTATAAAAAACAAGCTGTTTTAATCACAGGTCCTGCGGGGATAGGAAAGACAACTTTAGCACTTCACTTGATTGAAAGAGGGGCAACTTTAATTGGTGACGATTGTGTAAATATTTTTATAAAAAATAATGACTTATATTGCAAACCTAAAGAAAAGCTTAAAGGTGTTATAGAGGTGCGTGGGGTGGGGTTGGTTGCCAGTTTGAAAGTTGTAAAAGATGCTCCAGTTTTATGCGTGATTCGATTGCACAAAAAAATAACTGAACGTCTGCCTAAACCTAAAACAATTTCTCTTTTAAATAAAAAAATCCCCGTTTTTGATTTTTGTGCTTGCAATAGCACAGAAATTTCAGTACTATACTCTATAAGAACCCTGATGGGGGAATTAACTTTATTAAAGGAGTAAGCATGCTGGGGATTGTCTTGGTTGCACATAATGATTTTGCGGAATCTATTAAACGAGTAGCTGAACATATTGTGGGGCCATTGCCTGATGTGGTGTGTATTTCTGTTTTGCCGGATGATGATATCAATCAAAAACGCCAAGAAATTCAAAAAGCTATTCGTAAAGTGAATAAAAGAAAAGGAGTTGTTTTATTAACCGATATATTTGGTGGAACGCCTTCAAATCTAGCTATTTCTTTAATGGAAGTAGGGAAAATTGAAGTAATTTCAGGAATGAATTTGCCAATGTTGGTTAAACTGTTAAGAATGCGTAAAAAAACATTAATAGAAGCTGTTCAAGCAGCAGAAGAATCTGCTAAAAATTATATTGTGGTAGCTTCTGATTTGTTGGAGAAGAAAAAATGACAAAGACTTGTTCAAA
>JAGCFA010000064.1 GCA_017650375.1 Alphaproteobacteria bacterium
AATTAAAACAGCCTCTGTTTCGGTAGTTTTTTCTTGTTGCATACGAGCCAGTTTTAAAAGATTTTGTACCAATCTGTTCATGTGGTTTGTTTGTTCGGCCATCAGATTTAAAAACTTTTCGTGCGCAGCCGGATCATCTTTTGCCGGACCTTGCAGGGTTTCAATAACGCCGGATAAGATGGCTAAAGGGGTTTTAAGTTCATGACTGGCGTTTGCAAAAAAATCAGCTTGTTTTTGTTTAAACATTTCAAAAGGAGTAATATCATGAAGTAAGACAACAAATTGGGCCCCTAACAAACTGGGGACAGACAATCTTTCCATTTGTACGGAAAAAGAAGAAATTTTTTTGCCATTAGAGATTTTCCATTCTAAATGAGCTTTCTTTGATTTTTTTTGAACGAGCTCAGCGAAGGCTTTTGTAAAATGAATATCTGAAAACAAAATACTGACATTAAATCCAACAACTTCATTGTGCCAAAGCTGTTGTGCGGAATCATTTGCAAACACAACCAATTCTTTTTCATTAATCATTAAAATTGGATCTGGGAGAGTTTTTAAAATATGAACATCAGATTGTGCTTTTTGATGCCAAGAAGCTTGAAGCGTTTGAAAAGTATTTGCTAATCTGGCAGAGGAAAAAAATCCTCGTCTAAAACGGGGTAATTCCAAATCTAAATTCTGGGAAGCGTTTTTTAAGTAGGCAATAAAATTATCCAGATCTTTAAAGATAAAGAAAATAATAATGGCGCTGATACCCCAAAAAGAAACCAAGGATATACTGGCAGAAATCCAGGTTAGTTTTTTCATCAGCAATAAAATAAGTAGAATAAAAAATGCCGGAATGTTGATAATTAAAGTCCGAACAGATAATTTTCCAATGTATTTTAAGATTTTAACTTTCTTTTTTTTCATAATTTTAGTATAATACATCCCACAAAAAAAGGAAAGAAAAAAATGACAAAAGATAAAGCCACTCCTTTAATGGAACAATATCTAAAAACGAAAGCAGAATATCCAGACTGTCTTTTATTTTATCGGATGGGCGATTTTTATGAACTGTTTTTTAACGATGCTTTTGTGGCTTCAAAGGCATTGGATATTGTTCAAACGTATCGGGGAACACATCTGGGACAACCTATTCCGATGTGTGGAGTGCCTTTTCACGCTCATGAAAATTATTTGGTACGCTTAGTAAAAGCGGGTTTTAAGGTGGCGATTTGTGAGCAGGTAGAAGATCCGGCTGAAGCAAAAAAACGAGGTTCTGCCGCTGTCGTAAAACGCGAAGTTGTGCGTATTGTAACCGCAGGAACCTTGACAGATGAAAACCTGTTAAATGCAAGGCATCATAATTACTTGGTGGCAGTAGCAGAATGTGGCATCGGCTTTGGGGTTGCATGGGCAGATATGTCAACAGGGGATTTTTATGTCCAATCGGCCACCTCTGAAACATTGCCTTCTGTTCTGGCGCGACTGGAAGCCTCAGAGGTATTAGTACAAGAAGATTTTACTACACGCCATCCTCATGCATGGGATAATTCTTTTGGGCAGATGACCGAATTGCCCGCCAGTGATTTTTCACCCCTTTTATATGCGGAAATTATGCAAAAAAATCCGGGGTTTTCTAAAGTAGAAAATTTGGCAATAGGTGTTATTCAACATTATTTAGCTGAAACACAAAAAGGAGAAGCGCCCATTTTATCAACTCCACAGCAAGTAAATGAAATTCAGTTGATGCAAATTGATGGAGCAACGCGGCGGTCTTTGGAATTGACAACCTCACTGTCAGATGAACGAGGGGCAAAAAGTTTATTGGATATTTTAGATGAAACAGAAACAGGGGCGGGGGCGCGTTTATTGGCAACCTGGCTTTCTTCTCCATTGATGGATTTGGATTTAATAAATGCTCGGTTGGATCAAGTCAACTTCTTCAAAGACAACCCGTTGGTTTTGACGGAAATGCGTACTATTTTAAAGGAAATTCCGGATATTGAGAGATGTTTAACACGTTTGGCTGTGAATCGGGGAGGCCCCAGAGACATGTTCGCGATTGCCAAGGGGTTGGGGCTTGTTCCAACCATCAGAACACATTTGATTGGGGATTATATGCCAACAGCATTGCAACAAACGCGGGATTTGCTTGGGGAACATTCTGCATTAGTAGATGAAATTAAAAGTGCTTTGTTTAACAGCGAAAAAGATTTACCCCTTTTGGCGCGAGATGGCGGATTTATCCAACCAGGATATAACGCACCATTAGATGAAATTAACTCAGTTAAAAAGAACGCCAAGAAAATGTTGGCCGATTTACAGGCCAAATATGTCGCACAAACAAATATTCAAAATTTAAAAGTGACTTTCAATAATTTACTGGGGTATTTTATTGAAGTGCCCAGTCGTTTTTCAGAGCCGCTTTTGACTAATAAGGAAATGGGGTTTATTCATCGTCAAACAATGGTGAATTGTGTGCGTTTTACAACAGTAGAATTAGGGGAATTGGAAACAAAAATCGTGCATGCTGATGAAAAAGCATTGCGTTTAGAGTTAGAACTTTATGATAATCTTCGTCAAAAAATTGTAGCCGCTAGCACAGAAGTTTTGCAAGCAGCGCGAGCGCTTGCCTGCTTGGATGTGGTATCCTCTTTAGCGCATTTAGCAATACAAAAAAACTGGGTGCGTCCTGTTTTAACTTTAGGAAAAGAATTTGATATTAAGGGTGGGCGTCATCCGGTGGTAGAATCAGCCTTGGAAAAAACACATACCGACTTTATCCCTAATGATTGTAATTTGAATGAGCAAAATAATTTATGGCTTTTAACAGGGCCAAACATGGCGGGGAAAAGTACCTTTTTGCGACAAAATGCCTTGATTGCGGTGCTGGCTCAAATGGGGTCCTATGTACCAGCGGAAAGTGCGACTATCGGTTTGGTGGATAAACTCTTTTCTCGTGTGGGGGCCAGTGATGATTTGGCCAGGGGACGCTCTACCTTTATGATTGAAATGGTGGAAGTTGCCAGTATTTTGAACGGAGCAACAGATAAATCTTTGGTTATTTTAGATGAAGTAGGACGTGGTACGGCAACCTTTGATGGATTGTCGATTGCTTGGGCGACAGTAGAATATTTGCACGATCACAATAAAGCACGCGCCTTATTTGCCACACATTATCATGAATTAACAGCGTTGGGTAAGAAACTTGCCCGTGTTTCCATGCATACAATGCGGATCAAAGAATGGCAAGGGGATGTTGTGTTTTTGCATGAGGTCGGGGAAGGTGTTGCGAATCGTTCTTATGGGATTCATGTGGCGCGCTTGGCTGGGATGCCGGAATCTGTGTTGAAACGGGCAGAACAAGTATTGGCTGAATTGGAAGAAAAGAAAGCAAATCAAAAGCCTTTGTTTGACGATTTGCCGCTGTTTTCGGCGGTGGAAAAAGAAGTTCAACCTAAAGAAAGCACCATTGAAAAGGAACTCAAAGCGTTGGATGTGGACACCCTGTCCCCACGCGAAGCCTTGGATGTTATTTACCATTTAAAATCGGAGGTTAAATGATATCTGAAAATCTTATGGAAAATGTGATTACAAAAAACGATCTACTAAGAGACTATGTTAGTTTTTTATTGGTGATTTTTTTGTCGTTCTTTTTTAAATATACGACAAAAGAGTTGGTGGAAAGTATTTGGTTTTACTCGGTTGTTTTGGTTGATTCAATGCTGTTGTATCAACTCATAAAGTGTTTTGAGTATGACAATTTTTCATCAGCAAGATTGGTGAGTATTATCGGAACGGGATTTTTGTACACAGCACTTTACATAGCACAGATAAAAGGAGTGTTTATGATTATGGGATTTGATGAAAATGCATTCAATATCAAAAATTTTATTTTCTATCTTCCTTTTGTGCCGTTCGTTTTGTTTCAAAATAGAAAATATTTTAAAGAATTTTTGTGGAAGGATAAGATCAATAAGGTATCATGGATTGTGTTTTTAACTTTTCTTAAAATATGTATACTCATTGCCTTAATTTATAATTTTCGGCAAAATGAAACATTGGCATTTTACGTTATTTATGCACTCTTCTTTTTCCCATTTTTAAAAACATTTAAATTCTTGATGCAAAAAAGGGGGGCTAAATGATTTATCAGATTTTTTCCATTATTTTGTCGGCGCTTTTTTTAATGTTTATGTTTTGGGCGTTATGGTATATCGCCATTCCTTTGTTGGCGGTAGCTGTTTTATTGGCGGCTTTAGGACAACTCAAAGGACATATTAAACATAAGATTCATAAACATCGTACGCATCATCAACCTATTCGTGCCAACGATGTGATTGATGTGGATTTTAAGGAAGTAAAATAATTTTTTGTTTTTTGTCTTCCTTTATTTTCAGTACTTTTGACGATCTATGACATTTTTATGACAAAATTGTTGCAATTTACTTTAGCATTGTGTATACTGCCGATTGTCAACTTTCAAATTTAATAAAACAACAGAAAGGAAATTGAAATGAAAGTGAACAAATTAGTTAAAATAGCTGTTGCTGTGGCAGTGGCTTTACATATAGCCGATGCAAAGGCAGCCAGTTATCAATTAAACGATTACTCTGTGACAGGCTTAGGACGTTCCTATGCTGGTGCAGGAATCATGGGGGATGACTATTCAGCTATCGCATATAACCCCGCCGGTATGACCTTAATGAAAAAATCCGGTGTTCAACAAGTTTTTAACATGATTAATGTGAACTCAGACGTGGAGGGTTTGGATGAACATAAGGGATCAAAAGGAAAAATGAAATTTTGGCAACCTGTTCCGGCCGGTTTTGCACAATATAATGTAAATGACAAGTTCTTTTTGGGGGCTGGTATTTATGCCCCATTTGGACTTAAAACAAAGTATAAGGCCAATTGGTTCGGAAAAGACGCGGCTATCTTATCCAAGTTGGATATTGTGGATTTTAACATTTCAGCAGCTTATAAGTTAGACCAACATTGGTCTTTTGGTGCCAGCGCTATTCTGCGTTATATTTATGGGCGTATGACTCAAAAAATAGGAACAATGGGGCCATATGGGGGTGGTGATATTAACTTTAACGTTCATGGATGGAGCCAAACAGGGACTTTAGGTGTTATGTATGAAGTAGATAAGAACACGCGTTTTGGTGCTTCTTGGCGGTTGCGTTCCGCACAGCGTGCTAAAGGAAAATTCAAAATGTCTGGGATTAATCCTGCTCCGTCAGCAGTGCTTCCTCCGGGTATGACATGGCCTTCTTATTTAAAAGATGGTATGACAGATGTTTGGGCTAATCCTGATTTACCTGAAACAGTGACATTGTCCGCCTATCATCGTTATAAAGATGTTGGTTTTTCTGGAACAGCTCGTTGGACACACTGGACATCTTCATTTCCTAATTTTACCGTTTATTCTTCTTCTCTTCCTGAGGGAAAGAAAACAAACGATTACCGCTATAAGAATAGCTGGACTTTGTCTGGTGGGATGGATTATTACTACTGTAAAAATTTGACCTTCCGTTTGGGGGCTGGCTGGGATCAAAGTCCGACTAATGGTGCTAAACGTCGTACCATTCGTATCCCCGACAGTGATCGTTGGTGGATGAGCGTGGGGGCCAGTTATATGAAAAATAATTGGCAGTTAGATGTTGGGTATGCTCATTTGATTGCCAAGACAGCAAAATCTTTGGAAGACAAAGGAACGTTGCTATCTGATCCTGTGCATGCTAAATATAAAAACACACAATCCAATATTTTGGGTGTGCAAGTTCAATATAAATTCTAATTTATGTGGATGTTTTGGGAAGCCCCGACTTGTTCGGGGTTTCTTTTATTTCTATAGCATGTGTCCCATCACAAAAGGGCTTATTATGTGATTTTCCACAGCGACAGAGAGCTTGTCGCGCACGAACTTCATAAGGTTTTTCATGATCGTCTAATACTTCAATTCCTCCTTTTGCATAAAGGGGTCCCATGCAATTTAAGGCGGCATCGTGTAAAATGTTTATTTCTGGTTGAGCAGGTTCTTCAATAATTTCGCCCGTTTGATTATCAATAATCATCAAGCGTCCTCCGGGACACGCCAGCGTTTCTTGAATAGCCAAAGCATCTGTTTTTTCTTTTCCTTGTCGCACCAAATTCCATACCCTGCCGAACGCATCGCAAAAACGTCCAAAAGCGCAATACATTTCATTATCCAGTAAGGTAAAGTTGGGGCCTTCAACTGCTTGTGCTCCTTGAGCAAATGGTTGATGGGGAGCAGTGCATGTACCGTCGAAATGATGGCATACATGCGATTCATCACAAAAAGGCATTTTATTTGAATGACCGCAGCGACATAATTTTGTCGTTTTCTCTTTAGGTCGAATTTGTTTCCCTTGTGCATAAGTCCAAGCATTAGAAGTCGGGTCTTTTTTGATTGTTTTTTCCTGGATAGAAGCTTTTCCTTCTACAATATAAGGCCCGTTATAGGTAGCATGAATGCGTGTTTTTTTATGTGCCATTTTGTCCCCCTTTCGTTTTTGAAAAGTTTATTTAGCTCATTTTTACACCAATAGCAAGAATATTTTAGTAATCACACAACTAAAATACGAAAAAAGACTTGATTTTTCTTTAAAGAAAAACCAGCTGAATAAATGTCATTAACAAAAAGGAGGATAAAATGGATATTATTTCAAAAATAGTCTTAGCTTTAGTGGTTGTCGGTGGATTAAATTGGGGCTTGATTGGCGCTTTTAATTTTGATGTGGTGGCCTTTTTATTTGGTCCAATGAGCATCTTAAGCAGAACAATCTATATTTTAGTTGGTTTAGCAGCAATATGGACAATCTTTGGGGCGTTTTATATGCCACAAGAAACCTTGAAATAAAAAAAGACTTGCATTTTGTGGGAAACTCCCGTAAAATACAGGTATTATGACGGAAGAAATATCACATAAAATTCAAGAACAACAACTGGCGGATGCGCTTTCCGAAAGATATTTGGCGTATGCACTTTCTACCATTGTTGCACGTTCCTTGCCTGATGTGCGTGATGGATTGAAACCTGTTCATCGTCGGCTTTTATGGGCGATGCGTCAGTTGAAATTGGATCCTGACAAAGGTTTTAAAAAATGTGCCCGTGTGGTGGGGGATGTGATTGGTAAATATCACCCGCATGGTGACAGTTCCGTTTATGAAGCGATGGTACGCTTGGCGCAAGATTTTGCAGTGCGCTATCCGTTGGTGGATGGACAGGGTAACTTTGGCAACATTGACGGGGATGGCGCCGCCGCTATGCGGTATACCGAGGCACGCTTGACCCCTGTGGCACTGGCCTTGATGGAGGGGTTGGATGATAATGCGGTGGATTTCGAGCCCACCTATGATGGCGAAGATGAAGAACCGGTTGTGATGCCCGCCATGTTTCCGAATCTGTTGGCGAATGGTTCCAGTGGGATTGCAGTCGGGATGGCCACCAATATTGCCCCCCATAATGTGGGGGAGGTGTGTGATGCTCTTCTGTATTTGCTACAACACCCTGAGGCCTCTGTTGCTAAACTGACGGACTTTGTACTGGGTCCTGATTTTCCAACCGGCGGTGTCTTGGTGGAAAGCAAAGAAAACATTGTTAAAGTTTATACGGAAGGCAAGGGCCCACTAAAAGTGCGGGCACGCTGGGAAGTGGAAGATTTAGGGCATGGCCAATATCAAATTGTCGTGACAGAGATTCCCTATGGCGTTGTGAAATCCGACTTAATTATGAAAATTGCGAAATTATTGATGGCGAAAAAGCTGCCTCTTCTCAATGATATTAGGGATGAATCGGCTGATAAAATTCGGATTGTATTAGAGCCAAAATCGCGTTCTGTGGTGGCCGAACAATTGATGGAACACTTGTTCCGCAATTCAGATTTGCAAGTCAATTTCAATATGAATATGAACGTGTTGGATGCCGATCATACTCCCCGTGTCATGAGTTTGGCGGAAGTCTTGATCGCCTTTTTAAAACACCGTGAGGAAGTGCTAATTCGCCGTGCAAAATTCCGTTTGGATAAAATTGCACACCGCATGGAATTGTTGCAGGGCTTCTTAACAGCCTATTTGAACCTGGATCGCGTCATTGAAATTATCCGTAATGAGGATGAACCAAAGCCCATCATGATGCAGGAATTTTCCCTGACGGATGTGCAAGCTGAAGCCATTTTGAACATGAAGTTGCGCTCGCTGCGTCGTTTGGAGGAAATGCAACTTCGTAATGAATTTGAAGAATTAGCGCTGGAAAAAGCCGGATTGGAAAATTTGCTGGTAGATGGTGATTTAAGAAAAGCGCGTTTATCGGAAGAAATCAAAAAAATCAAGGCTGATTTTGGACAAAAAACGGAGCTTGGCAAACGGCGCACAGAAATTGCAGGCGCTGTGCAAATGGTGGAAATGTCCATTGAAACCATGATTGAAAAAGAACCGATTACAGTGGTACTTTCTAAACAAGGGTGGATTCGCGCCCTAAAGGGCACAGTGGATGAAGCCGATATCAAGTTCAAAGAAGGCGACAGTTTATCCTGCATGGTGAAAGGCTATACGACCGATCATATTATGCTGTTTGCCACCAACGGACGCTTTTATTCCATTTTAGGCAACGATATTACAGGTGGGCGTGGATTCGGTTCGCCTGTGCGTTTATCCATTGACCTGCCGGAAGATGCTGATGTTTTAAGTATGTTTATCTTTCAATCTGACAAAAAATTGTTGGTGGCATCGCGTAATGGCAAAGGCTTTATCGTTGAATCCAACAATATTATCGCCCAAACGCGTGCGGGGAAGATTATTTTAAATTTGGCCGAAGGCGACAAAGCATGGGTGTGTGAACCCGCCGATGGTGATTCTGTGGCAGTCATGGGAAATAACCGCAAATTGTTGGTGTTCAAGGCCGAAGAAATTCCCACCATGGTGCGTGGATCAGGTGTGATTTTACAAAAGTACGCCGAGGCAAAACTTTCCGATGTGCGCTTCTTTAATTGGGCAGAAGGCCTCACCTATCCGTCAGGAAATGGCATGCATGTGGAACCCGATATGACCAATTGGTTGGGGCGCCGCGCTACAGTGGGGAAATTCCCTCCGGTCGGATTCCCCAGAAACAATAAATTTCATTAAGAATTAATCTTCTTCAGATGAGTTTTGTCGATGTTCGGCAGCCAGAACAACATTTTCTAATAACATGGCTACTGTCATTGGGCCAACCCCGCCGGGGACGGGCGTTATTGCACTAGCAATACCTAAAACATCTTCTGTTTTAACATCTCCAGACAAATGGCCATCAGGCATTTTAGAAATACCAACATCAATAACAATAGCCCCAGGTTTAATGTCTGCCCCCCCAATTAATCCGGGATGGCCTGTTGCAACCACCAAA
Source organism: Alphaproteobacteria bacterium (assembly GCA_017650375.1). GTDB lineage: Bacteria > Pseudomonadota > Alphaproteobacteria > CAAHEQ01 > UBA3637 > UBA3637. The sequence continues at coordinate 9,394 of JAGCFA010000064.1, forward strand.
ATGTCTGCTTTTTGGGTCAAGTCCGTCAGATTATGTGTCTTTGAATGGGTTTGAATAACGGTACAATGTTTTGCTAATAATAATTGAAATAAAGGTTTTCCGACTAAACGAGAACGCCCCACAATCACAGCTAATTTCCCAGCCAAATCTGGTTCAACGGATTCGATCAGCTCTATACAGGCTTGTGGAGTACAGGGGATCATTTGTGGACGGCCACTTAAAAGACACCCCAGATTGAAACTGGTCAGTCCATCCACATCCTTTGATGGAAGAATGGCTTCTAAAACATCCGATTCGTCAATATGTTTTGGAAGAGGAAGTTGTACTAAAATACCATCTGCATCGACGGAATGATTTAGTTGACCAATTAAAGCCAACAAATCGTCCTGAGAGCTTGTTTCTGGCAAATGGTGTGTGGTAACTTGAATGCCGACAGATGCTCCAGCTAATTCCTTATGATGTACATAAATGCGGCTGGATGGGTTATTTCCAACCCAAATAACATGCAAATGAGGAGGCGTTACCAAAGCCTCAACACGTTTTTTTAATTCAGCCCGTTTCTGATTGGCCAAAGCCTTCCCATCAATAATTTGTGTTTGCATATTACTCCTTGTATTCTATGACCGCTGCACGCTTTTCTGCTTCTAATAAACGGCGAGATAACAATTCCATCTGTTCCATTTCTAATTGTGTTCGTATTTCTTCTTCTGTAGGAATGACGCGTTGAGATTTGATTTGACACTTCATAAAAAACATTTGACCTTGCGGTATGCGAACGGGGCCTACTGATTCGTTAATAGCAGCATCTTCCATTAAATTTTTAAGATCATCCGGTAATTGTGCAGGATCCACCCACCCTTGTTGGATAGAAGAATTAATCCCTTCTTTTTTTAGAGCTTGTATAAAAGAGGAACAATTTTTAGCAGCCATGATAGAGTCATAAGAATCTCCCTCGTTTTGCCCTCCTTGAGCCAATTCCCAAATTAAGACAGAGTCTGTTTTGATGGCTCGTTTTTTATCAATCATTGCCAACAAAAAGTAACCATTATTGCCAGCCAAAGGACGCGATAGTTGTCCCACGGGCATTTCCCGTAAAACAGGAGCAATTTCCGGACCATAATGATTTTCTTCAACAACGCCCACATAACCGCCAGCAGAAGCAGATTTGGCTTTTGAAAATTGTCGAGCTGTTTCAGAAAAGGAAACTTGTCCGGAATGTAATTGTTGCCATAAATTTTGAGCTTCTTCTAGGGTTGGAACAAAAATCTCGGCAACGGTATATCGAGAAGAAGCCATGTCTTCCTTGATGTGTTCCAATCGAGCATGAATCGCCGGTTCAGGGACTTGTTCGGTGACGACATCAGATTGAGAGCGAACATACCTTAACCAAATCAAATCAGCTTGTACTTGATTACGCAAGGTTTCAATGGGAATGTCGGCATCATCCAACAGGCGTTTTAAGCCACCAACGGACATCCCGTTTTGTTGTTCTAAATGGATGATGGCGTCTTCTATTTCATTTTCTTTTAAGACGATGTTGCTAGTCAAGCCTTTTTGTATTTTTAGCATTTCTTCAACAAGGTTGTTCAAAACAGCTTTATCAAACACATCTTCTGGCATTTCTTCATAGACAGAGGGTTGCTGAGCTTTTAATAATCGTCCATGCATAATGACATCCCTATCAAAAATGGGAGTGTCGTTTACAATAGCGCGTAAAGTGCCCGCATACGCAGGAAGAGCAAACAAACAAAGAAGAGTTACGAAAAATTTTTTCATTATTTTCCCCCTAATGTTTTCAGATAAAGACGAAAGTTAACCGAGGTATTACCGCGATAATTTCTGTCCTTTGTAAAGGATTTACTGACACCCATTTCAAAGGTAGTACACTCATTATCATACCGCAAGAGCGCTTCGCTCTCTAAAGGTCCTTTTTTGTCTTTTAGTAAATTATAACGATAGCGCGCTTCTGTTGAAAAGTTTTTTGTGAGTTGTGAACGTCCGAAAAATGTAATCTCTTTTTCTTCGTCAAATTTTTGTTGTCCCAATCGATAAGAGTCTTGAAATAAATAATTAATCCCCAGACGCAAAGGGGCTGCTCCCACTTCAAAATGCAATTCATTTTTGTGGGCTTTCCAATTCCGTTGATTAAAGCGGAAACGATATCCCAAATTAACCCATCGATGTGTCATTTGTAAACGGCCGACATAATTTGAAACGTGATTGTCGTATCCCATCACTTCTTTCATTTCATTTTCATCGCGCAAAACATACGTTTGTCCAAACAAAGCCTGAAAAGAAGGGCCATCGTTGCGACCATAAGCTGACCACTTCAGGCCGTAGTTAACGCGTGTTCCTGTTTCAATTCGATCGTATCCAGTAAACCGATTTGTCGAAAATAAATTGGTATCCGAAAAATCAAAGACAGAACTGTCAACATTTGGGATGCGTGACGGATTACTACCATTCGGTGCCACAATAATTTGGACGACTGGTTCAACTATTTGTGTTAAGAAATCTCCGCTTTGAGCTAGTGGATAACCGACGGTTAAGATCGCTTGAGGAATGACGCGCCCCGCTAAATAAGAATCATTTTTGGCTTTGTTGGCAATATCGTAGTTGCCGGTATCAATAGAGTAGGCATCCATACGCATATTGGCTTCTGCTAGGACAGTTATTCCCCACGAACTGATATAGGGAAGTTTTATCCCTTGGGTTAAAGATAGTCGATTGGACTTAAAATGATCTCGATTATTAATTAAAGCTGTATCGGCGGATGAAAAAGCATATAAACCGTTTTCATTTAATGGAGCCGTTGTATAGTCTACGTGGGCAATAGGTAAAACAATGGGAATAGAAGTTGGAGAAACATCCTCATATAAACTTTGAAAATTTAAAACTTCAGCACTTCCTTGCAAACGCGTTCCATAATATTCCCCGCCCAAATGTGAGGTCAGAAAAGAATCTGTTTCTGTTACACCTTCAATTTTATAACGTCTAAAATAGGTGTCTGAAGTTGTTCGATAATATTGCCCCGAAAAACGCCATTCAGAGTTTGGATTATATTTAAAAGCCGCTTTGATGTGTCCCTGATTTGCCCCATTATCATCTCGGGTTAAACTGGCATCCATATCCATTTTCCCTTCAGTAAACAATCCTTGGTACTTTAATAATCCCAAAGGATCGTGTGTAGCCGAAATTTGAGGGGTAATCGTTAAATTCTGATTGTCTGAGAAATTAACAAAAAAAGGCGTGCTAACATGGCTCTTCATTTCAGAATTGCTTCCAAAAGATGGAAGCAAAAAGCCTGTTTTGCGTTTGACAGTTGGATCAGGCATTTGAAAGTAAGGAAACCAAGCAATGGGAACGTCCTTTACCTTAAAAAAAGTATTCCAAAATCGTATCGTTTGTGCTGGCTCATCTTCTTCAATTGTGTTTGCTGAAATGCGCCAAAGTGGAGATTTTCCTTCGCAAACATCACAGGGGGTATAACTGGCATTTTCAAAGACCGTTTCCTTACCAAAATCACGACGAATAATTTTATCTGTAAACAAGTGTGTTCCATCCGTAAAATTAACTTCTGCATCCCCCGTTGTCAATTCTCCTTCTTTTGGAAAAATATGAATCTGTCCTGTTTTAGCCTTTGTTCCATCTGCTAAAGTTAATAAAGCTTTCTCTGGAATATGAACGATGTTCTGAGTCTTGTCATACCGGATTTCTTCTGTTTGAACAATAGATCCATTTTGATTTAAAATCACATTACCAGATGCGGTTACAATTCCTGTTTTTTGGTTAAAACTTAAATGATCTGATTCAAAGTCCACAGGCTGATCTTTTTGGATGTCGGTATCTATCTTGGGCATAGCTTGTGCTGTTCCTGCCAATAAAAGTACCATTATCCAAACAAACAATCCCTTCTTAATAAATTTTTTTCCTTGTTCACGCTTAAAAAGAAAAAGAACAATCCAAATGGGAATCATAACATTGAGCAATATTAGTATTGAAAACCACAAATTTTTGCTGGTCATTTTATAAAAGAACAATTCTAAGGTTTGAACTAATAAAGCAACCCCCACAATAAAATTAATATGTCCCGAATTTCCTTGTCGATTATATGTTCCTAATAAAACAGCAGATAAAGCCAGCAGAGCAAAAACAAAATTATAAAGCGGCATGAAAAGACGTTCAAAAGCTTCCACTTTATATTTACGCCATGCGGGGATATTTTTTGCTTTGTCTTTCGGTAAATTTAATAAATACCAAACCCCCATTTCAAGTGCATCTTTATTACGCGCTCCTGCTTTTCGTTTTTGATCCGAAAAACTCATGGTATATTTATCAAATTTTAAAATAGAAAACTGATTTGTTTTCGTGTCATACTCTTGGCGAACACCTTTGCCAAAAACAATGTCCAATCCTTCGGGGGTTTGGAACAGGTTGCCACTATCGGCCACTAAAGTTGTTTTTTTACTGTTTTTGATCTCATAGGCTAAAATACCCTTCACGCCTCCATTGGGTAAGCGTTCTCGCACATAAACCATTTTGCCTTTGCCAAAAGAATTAAACTGTCCTTCTTGTAATAAAACATGAGATAAATTGTTTTGGATTTTCCACTTCATTTCGCGAATTTCACCAATGCTCCAAGGAATAACGAAAAAACTTAAAATGTATCCCAAAACAGTTAACACGCTTGCCATTATTAAAACAGGACGCATCATTTGTTTGCTGCTCATCCCTATCGCTTTTAAAACCATCAACTCTTTATCCGATTGCATTCTGATAAAAGTAAATAATGTGACAGCAAACAAGGCAAGAGGCATTAAAATTTGTAAAAAGTATGGCATGACTAAAAAGGTCATTTTTAAGAAGATCCACACAGAAACGCCTTTTGTCACAATCATATCAATCATTTTTAAAGATTGACTCAACCAAACCAAAACCGCCAGACTCACTAAAATCAAAGTGAATCCGATTATTAGCTGACGCAAAATGTATTTATCAACAATCTTCATTTTTATCCTTAGAGCTACTATTATACGCTAAAGGATGAGATTTTTCAACAATCTTTTTTAATCGATCAGGCAAAATATGGGTGTAAATTTCTGTTGTAGCGATATCCGCATGTCCAAGCATCTTTTGAACGGAGCGCAAATCGGCATTGTGTGCCACCAAATGCGAAGCAAAGGAATGACGGAAAACATGCGGAAAAACTTTTTCAGGATCAAGACCAATTTCAAGCGCTAATTTTTTTAACTCCTTAAAAAAAGCGCCACGTGTTAAATGGCCCGACTTTGAAAGAGAAGACGGAAACAGCCATTTAGAAGGACGTTTTAATTTTCTCTCACGACAAATCAGCCAAGAAAGAAGCGCTTTTGTTGCATGCTCATTTAAAGGAACGAGGCGTTCTTTAGAACCTTTGCCCACAACAAACAAATGTTTTTCGGTTGGGTTAAAGGCGGTCAAAGGCAAGCCGACCAATTCGCTGACGCGTAATCCAGATGCATAAACAAGCTCCATTAAAGTATAAAGTCGCACATTTTCCGCCTTGGCCGAATAAATAAGATCTAATACCTCTTTTTCCGTAAGATATTTGGGAAGACTTTTGGGTATTTTTGGGCTTTCCACATAATCACATGGATTTTCTTTAACCCAATTTTCTGAATAAGCAAAACGGTAAAATTCACGAATAGCAGATAAATGCCTTCCTTGCGTTTTAGGAGAAGCTTGTTGTTTTTGCAAATAGTCTAGGTAGCCCTTTAAATGTATACCTTCCAATTCAAACAAATCCAAATTTGTTCTGTCTAAATAAGCTTCAAAATCGATTAAGTCACGTTGATAAGCCACAATTGTATTCGGGGAGGCGCCACGTTCGGCCCGCATCATTTCTAAAAAAGCATCTATGCGCGGATGGAGCATTTTGATTAATCTGCTTCGAAAACGATTGTTTTTTGAATGGTTTGAGGCGTTGGATCAAAACGGTAAAAACAAGCGATTAACACCGATCCCAATAACAAAATTCCGAAGACGATAAGTCCCCAAGGCTTTCTTTTTTTTGATTCTGTAAAACGCATTTTTCCTCCTGAGCTGGACAATTTCGAAAAAACATGTTATAGTTATAGCATGAGTCAAAAATTATTACAACCAAAAATTCTGTTGTTGGTCGGGATGATGGGATCCGGCAAGACCAGTGTAGGGCGTATGTTGGCTAAAAAATTGGGTCTCCCATTTGTTGACAGTGATAAAGAAATTGAAAAATCAACAGGTTTCACTATATCGGATTTATTTGCTCGTTATGGGGAAAAAGAATTTCGTAAAGGGGAAGAAAAAGTCATGGCGCGTCTTTTGGCTGGTAAACCGTGTGTTTTGTCATCGGGTGGGGGAGCCTTTTTGTCCGAAAACACGCGTAAATTGGCCAAACAATCGGCACTTTCTATCTGGATAAAAGTAGATGCAGAAGTGATTTCGAATCGAACACAAGGACGAACACATCGTCCATTGGTACCTTCGGCAGACAACCAAAAAATTATTCAAAAATTCTTTCAAAAATCAGCTCCTTTATTTGCGGAAGCAGATATAACGGTAAATTCATTTGATGAACACCCCTCTAAAACAGTCATCCGATTATTAAAGGAATTAGAAAATTTAAAAATTATTACACCCTATCATCCAAAGAGGTTTTAATGGAATATATTATTTTGTTTGTTTTGTTGATGTTTTCCTTTTTCTTTTCTGGGACAGAAACCGCGTTAACGGCTGTTTCTTTGCCTTTACTAAGCGGGCGCGCTGAAAGCGGTGATAAGAAAGCCAAAATTTTAATGGAAATGAAACAAAAGCCGGATACTCTGTTGGGTACTTTATTGCTAGGAAACAATATTGTTAACATTGCATTAACTGCGCTATCTACCAGTTTATTAATCAGTATCTTCGGAGCGCGTTGGGGGGTATGGATTTCCACCTTTTTGGTAAGTTTTATTGTCCTTGTTTTTTCTGAGATTTTGCCCAAAACATATGCTATGCAAATGGCAACATCTGTTTCATTTTGTGTGGCGTGGCCGTTATACATTCTGATTAAGATTTTTTCCCCAGTGGTACGTGCATTGAATTGGATCAGTCGTAAAGCCTTGAAAATATTGCCCAAGCAAAAACAAACAACACCGGATGAAGAAGCTGTAAAAGAAGAATTGCGAGGGACACTTTCATTGCAAAAAAAAGACGATGTTTTGCGTCGAGAAAAAGGAATGTTGGCCAGCGTTTTGGATTTATCAGAAGTGACATTGGGCGATATTTTGGTGGATCGGTCACGCGTTTCCAGTTTAAGTGTGGACACGCCTGTTTTGGAAATTTTGGAAACGCTTTCAAAAACACCATATTCCCGCATCCCTTTATTCCAAGGACGTCGTGATAATATCGTAGGTGTTTTACATATTAAAAAGGCACTGAAGTTAAAAACAGATTTTGAAAAAAACAAAAACGTAAACATCTTGGATTATTGCACCAAGCCACATTTTGCTTTAAATACAGTAACCGTCTTGGATCAATTAAGTGTTTTTCGTCGACATAGAGATCATTTTTCCGTTGTCGTGAACGAATACGGAGATGTACTAGGGGTTGTGACATTACAAGATATTTTGGAAGAAATTGTTGGGGATTTGTCCGATGAAACGATAGGGGCAAAACCTGCCGCAGTCAATTGGACATTGCTCCCAGACGGGACATATCGGTTGAATGGGAACGCCACTATCCGAGATGTGAATCGTGCTTTTCATTGGAATTTGCCGGATGAAAATGCTGCGACAATCGCAGGATTGCTGATGTATTTTACTGAAAAAATTCCGGAAGAAGGGCAACAATTTGATTTAGATGGTTGGACTTTTACCGTTGCACGCCGTGATAAAAACCGCTTGACTCAAATTGATATTTTACCCCCGAAGGAAAAATCTAATGATTGAAAAATATTTTGAAATTTGCAAATTGATAGATGACGCACGTGAATCACTGATGTCACGCTTGGAAAAAATTCAAAAAATAATTCAAGATCCAAACTTTAAATATCAAAAAGAAGCTTGTCCACAAATTATGACAGGCACTTTGGCTAGTAGTTCTTATTGGTTGCGTCTGGATTTTTTTGACGAAAGCTGCCTCTGTCAAAAAAAGCCTAAAGATGGAATCCAACAGCTCCATTTAAAACTTTTGGATATTGGTTGTGCATTAATGAATAAAGGATTTCCCTTGGAATATCATCCAGAAAAGTATAAAGAAAAGGGGCCAGATCAATTAGGTCCTTATGTCAAAGCATTTGTGGAACAATGTCATAAAAGGCATGCCTTTTTACATGGAACAATAGCTCATAAAAAAAGGACCGCTATCAATCCTATCCCCCAAAAAACATTCGCTTAATTATTTTTTGTGTGCATCAAATAAATAATTTTTTGAACGCCAATAGTGCCTTTAATGACTTCTTTGGCGGCTTCCCATTCTTCGGGTGAGCTTTCCAGTCCCATAACATAAACAACACCGCTTTCTACCACAATCTTGTAATTAGAAGCTTTGATGCCTTTTGTTAACATCAACTGCCCGCGAACAGCAGTTGAAATAGCGGCTTCATTAGAGGTATCGATAAATCCTTCAGCCTTGCCCAATCGGATATAGTTATAAACATGTCTGACCCCAGGGGTTCGCCAAGTGGTTTCTACCGCTTGATCAATCAGGCTGATTTCAGGCAAAGCCCCCGTCAATAAAACCTGTCCTTGAAAAACGGTTACTTGTACGTCTAACAAAAACTTAGATTGAGTGGCTGACAGATTTTTGCGAACAGCCAAATATAAACTAATATCACTTGCATCCTCATCAATAGGTCTGTCATCCATAATAACAGTGCCAGCCGAATGAACACCACTGGCCAATGTTGTCCAAATTTGACAGCTTGATAAACACAACACAAAAAGCAAAAGACAAAATGGACGCCATGCATTTTTTAAATGTTTTGGAAAATGTTTGGGGCTAATGAAAACAGCATCATAACGAATATTAAAATGACGATATTGGGGATGGCGCATTAAAAACACTTCTGAAGAACGCTGGATACGGGTTTGATTTTTAGATCGAATAGCTAAGCGAGCTTTTTCTTCGGTAGGACGTTTTTTCACTTCCACAAAAACCAAAGTTTTACCCCGACGAACAATTAAATCTACTTCCCCAGCTCCTGTGCCGCGTCCCACCATAAAGTTCGTCTCTATGGGCCAATATCCCTTGCACATCAGCCATAGTAAGGCGATCTTTTCAGCAAAATGCCCCGCTTTATAATTTGTCGGCTTCCAAAACTTCATTATAGGCTTCCTTTTTGGATTTTCCTGTCAGTAATGCCCACACAAAAGCAGTATCTTTTGCAGATAAATTTTTGCGCAAATCAGAAATAGAAATGCTGGGTAATACTTTTTCTTTTTCCTCTGCCCCAGAAATTACCAACACGATTTCCCCCTTGGGTGCTTCAGAAAAATAAGTATTCAGTTCGGTAGGGGTTCCAGTTCTTACTTCTTCAAATTTTTTGGTAAGTTCTCGCACTACTGCCATCGGACGCGCGCCAAAAATTTTTTCAATATCCAAGAGAGTTTCCTTTAATCGGCGAGCTGTTTCATAAAAAATTAAAGTGGCAGGCAAATTTTCCACCGACTTTAATACATGTTGGCGGGCACTGGATTTGGGTGGTAAAAAGCCTCCAAAATAAAACTTGTCTGTGGGAAGGCCAGAGAGTTGAAGTGCTGTCAAAACTGCGTTTGCTCCAGGAACAGAAGTGACGGGAATTCCCTGTTCATGACATGCCTTCACCAACCGATAACCAGGGTCAGAAATAAGAGGCATGCCCGCGTCAGATACAAGGGCTATATCCAATCCCGATTGTAATTTTTTAATTAAATTTTCGGTTGCTTTTTCTTCGTTAAAGTCATGATAGGCTGTTATGGCTTTTGCTTGAATCCCCAATAAAGAAAACAATCCTCGACTGGTTCTGGTATCCTCACAGGCTACCAAATCTACGGAAGTCAATACTTCCCGTGCGCGAGGTGAAAAATCCCCCAGATTTCCTATAGGTGTTGCAACTAAATACAGCATATTTCTCCTTTTTAAAAAAGTCTTGAAAAATCCTGAAGTTTATTTTATCATAGAAAAACAAAAAACAAAAGGAGTTTTCATGAAAAGAGTGTGGATTTTATTGGGATTATTCTTGTCGGGATGTTCTGTCGGACCGGAAATGACCTCTTTTTTTCACAATGAACGAGTAGCCTTTTCAGATCTGGAAAGTGATATCGAACCAACAACAATCTCAATGATTTTGCCTTTGTCGGGTGTTTGGGCAACAACGGGAGATGCCTTTCAAAAAGCTTCTTTGTTGGCTTTGGACGAACATCCTGAAGCTCCAATACGATTGCTGTTTTTTGATACACAAAGCACAATTGAGGGAACACAAAATGCCTATGATATGGCCGTAACTCAAAAATCAGATATTATTTTAGGGCCTGTTTTTGCAGATGAATTTAAAGCCCTTCCTTCCCCGTCCTTGGTGAATAAACCTCTTTTGGGATATACATCGGATAATACTTTGTTAAATTCAGAAAGAGCTTCTTTTGCAGTACTAATTCCGGAACAAGTGAATGAAATTGTGCGTCAAAATTGCTTGTCTGGTAAACAAAAAATGGCAGTTATTGGTCCAGAAGGGAAAACGGGAGAAATTGTCATGAATGCTTTGGAAAAAGTAATTCCCAATTGTCCAAGAATGACTTTGGAAAAATACGCGCTCTATGATGCCAAAAAGCCGGATATGTCAAGCGATATTTTGAAAATTCTGCCGCCAGTTATTAATCCCAAAAAGAAGGATTTGACTGAAGAGGAACAAGAAATGTTGAATACCCCAATGGCCGAACGATTGGCGTTCGATAGTTTGTTGGTTTTTGAAGATGGCGCCAAGTTAACGCAAGTCATGTCTGTACTTGCTTTCTACGATGTAGATCCGACTGTGATTCCTATCTACACACTGGCCAGTGCTAAATTTTTGAAAGATCGTTCTTTAAACGGTGTTTTAATGACTGACTTACCCCCAAATCCCACTTTCGGCAAGAAGTACAAAAAAGCCTTTGGAAAACAGCCGATGCGTTTGGCATCATTGGCATATGATTCGGTAGGATGGATTGCCGCTGAATCTGTAAGAGGCCCTGTTTCTTTAAAAGTATTACGCGAAGGTGAGCCGTATCAGGGCGTTGATGGATGGGTACGTTTGAAGGCAGATGGAACGAATCAACGAGGATTACGTTTGGTGCGCAAAACCAGTCGTGGTGTGACAGAAGTTGTTCCAGCTCCTTTGGAATTGCCAGAAGAGGATGCCTCTTTTTTGCCAGACTGGATGATGGCCTCTATGACAGAAGAAGAATCAACTGATTCAGCATCAGAGTCCCCTGTAACGTTGGACGAATCCCCCGAGGCGTTGGTGCGATCCACCCTCGATGAACAGCTTCAGCCAACTTCTGTGGATTCAGCCCCGTTACTGGATAATCCTGTCGACGCAAGCGCAACCCCATAATCAGGCGTTCTAATTTTACTTGTTCTAGCGAGAGTTTTTCTTGAGAGGTTTGTTTTGTCAGCCAATCGCCCACCCAACGTTCGTTTTGGGTGGCAATATTGCCGATACGTCCTTGAGCACTGGGACCAACGCCAATAAAATCCCCCCCCGTCCAATAAAGCATGTTATGGCGACTTTCTTCACCAGGACATGCATAGTTGGACACTTCATAAGCTGGAATACCCGCTTTATCCATGATTTCATCGGTAAGTTTATATAAACGTACGGCCTGTTCATCAGAACAGGTTTTTACCTGTTTTTTGCCAAAAACGGTATTTTCCTCAACAGTTAATTGATAGAGTGAATAATGGCCTAGATCCAATGTTAATGCCGTTTGCAGTTCATCTTGCCACGATTTCAAACTTTGACGGGGCAGGGCATACATTAAATCCATATTGACTCTAGGAAAAATTTTGGATGCGTTCTTAACACAATTATATGCAGTTTCTACACTATGCCTGCGTCCCAAAAATTTTAAGTGGCCTGGGCGAAGGGATTGAACTCCTATTGATAAACGATTAACGCCAGAATCCCGAAAAAAACGCATTTTCGATACTGTAATCGCATCAGGGTTTGCCTCTAAGGTAATTTCAGCACTTTTATCAATTTGAAAGTGTTCGGTAATTTCTTTCATTAAAAAATAAAAAAAGGATTCAGTCATTAAAGAGGGGGTTCCCCCGCCAAAATAAATACTAGTCAAAGTTCCCTTTGGGGCATTTCGAATATCGCGTTGATAGCCGGCCTTTAAAAGCTCTTCTTTCCCGATCATGGGGCGGGAAGCAAAATCACAATAGGGGCATTTAGATAGGCAATATGGCCAATGAAGATAAAGCCCTAATTTTTCCATGCTTGACAATCCTTTCAAAAAAAGCTATTCTCTTTTTCAGAGCTTAATTTTAACGAAAGGAAGGAAAAAATGCAAATTACTTTAACAGGTCATCAAATTGATTTGGGCGCTAGCTGGCGTGAATATGCCGAAGAAGCAATCGCAGGTGTTGTAACTAAATATTTTGAAAAAGCGACGGAAGCAACAGTTTGTGTATCCCATGAAGGAACCGATTTTAAAACAGAAATTACAGTGCGTCCGGGGACTGGACTGGTTATTTCCTCTTCCGGTCAGGCTGTGGATGCTTATGGGGCTTTGGATGAAGCTGTTCGCAAAATGGGACGCCAGCTGAAAAAATACAAAAATAAGATGGTGGAACACAAAGCTGATTCTTTACAAAAAGTAGCAGTATCTGTTCTTAGTGCTCCTACAGAAGAACCTATTGGGGATGCTCCTGTCATTATTGCTGAAATGCAAGAAGATATGCCCACTTGTACTGTTGGTCAAGCTGTGATGCAAATGGATTTAGCTGGATTGCCGGCTTATTTATTCCGTAATTCTGCCCATGGTGAATTGAACATGGTATATCGTCGTAATGACGGCAATATTGGTTGGGTGGATCCGAACAATAAAAAATAAGGAGTCCTTATGAAAATCCAAGATATTTTAGACGCAGATAGTGTTTGGGTGGAAACCAGTGCTCTTCCCAAAAGAAGAATATTGGAAAAAATGGCGCATCTGGCATCAGAAAAAACAGGCCAACCCGAAACACTGATCTTGGATGCTTTGATTGAACGGGAACGTTTGGGAACAACAGGGATTGGTCGAGGTGTGGCCATCCCTCATTCCCCTATTCCTAAATTAAAGAAAATCTTTTGTGCGTTTGTGAAGACGGCTCCCATGGATTTTGAAGCTACAGACGGGAAACCGGTTGAGTTTTTGTTTTTATTGTTGGTGCCTTCAAACGCAGGAGCGGATCATTTGAAGGCTTTGGCAAGGCTGTCGCGCCTTTTAAGAAATGAGAAAGCGTTATCTGCTCTGAAAAAATCTGAATTACCGAAAGAACTGTATAAAATTATTATCGCTAACGACACGGATGAGTGAGAATAAACTTTATTTGTATACAGATGGTGCATGCTCAGGAAATCCTGGACCGGGTGGATGGGCGTGTTTATTGAAATATAAAGAACACACCAAGGAAATTTCAGGGGGAGCAAAAGAAACCACAAACAATCAGATGGAACTCACTGCGGTTATTGAAGGATTGTCTTTATTAAAGAAACCTTGCGAAATAGAGTTGTTTACTGACAGTAAATATGTTTTAGAAGGGGCAACCAAATGGTTGGAAGGATGGATTCAAAAGGGGTGGAAAAAAGCCGATAAAAAGCCAGTCCTTAATCGTGACCTATGGGAAAAATTAATTCCCCTTTTTGAAAAGCATACCATCACTTGGCATTGGGTTAAAGGTCATGCCGGTCATCCGGAAAATGAACGGGTTGATGCGATGGCGTGTCAACAGCGTGATATTTTTGCCAGTTAATTAAAAATGATTTCACTGTTTTAAAATCTGTATGAGGGGGCAAAATGACTCTTATCCCCTTTTCTTGCCAAAAAATTAAATCATTTTTGGGGCGGTGATATATATTCTTTAGGGCTTTTCCAAATGGTGTATCCGGATGGACAAAGTGTACGTTGGAAAGAGATTTCCAAGGGGCACAATTTTGACAGACAATCGTCAGTCCAGATGGATTAATGGTGTTTTGATAAGGAATCATCGGGCGTGTTGATTGCCAGATGAAGAGTCCTAACAAAAAAAGTGTTGGTGTCAAAAAGGCTAAATTAAAGCGAAAGAAATTTTGTTTTTTGGCCTGACGCAATAAAGAACCAAATTCATCTGTCTTTAGATACAAATAAACGAAGGGAAGACAAACTTCAATCCAAATAACAATAAACCACAGAGCAAATAAGGAGGGTGATAAATCGGGGATTTTGATGGTTAAGGGCCAAATCACAAATAAAGCTAAAGCCCAAAGATACTTTTGTGGCGGGATAAAACAAACCAAAGCTAATAGTAAAATATTGAAAAGAATGATATCAAATGGGACGAATTGTTGCCATGCTATCTTTCCAATTAAAGCAAGAGGGAGAAATAAGCAAAGGCGGATTATCTGTTTTTGCCATAATTTTTTAGTGCGAGCAATCCCTAAACCCCACCACACAAACAAAGGTGTCATAAAAAATAATGACCACCCCATCCACCAAATGGACCAAGGGGCAGAAGGTGATGGGAGTGGCTTTGCTTCTTTTTCCATAACAACGGGTACACGAAAATAGCCCTTGTTTGTCAGTAAAATCCATTCTTTTGAAGAACCAACAGCCCAAGGTTTAGTTTGAACATACATGGATAAGCCAGTTTCTTCCAATTGAGTTGTCAGGACTTGAAAATCTTCCTCTGTTGTTGTTTGTAAAAAGGCAATTTCAGGACGACGAATCCCCGAAAAGGTAAAATAAATATTTCCCCCTTTGGTTATTGCTGTTCCTGTAATGCCTTGAACAGAGGCAGGCAAGGGTGAAAAGTGTTGTTTTTTTATAATATAAGAACAAAGGGATGTATATTCGGCTTCACGAGCTGAAAGTGGCAAGCTTAAACGCAAAGGAAATGTCAGACATTTACCGTTTCGACAAAGGGGGAAGTCTCCTTGAACGCCAAATTCAAAATCATTTTTTTCTGTGGGGTTTCTGGCATAGACAAGAGGAAAGAATAAATTTCCCTGATAAGTCACATCTTTACCAGATCCAGCAACGACAGGGGATTCTATCCAAGATGGTAAATCTGTGGACAGTGGTTTAAGAGAAGGTTTTTTCATTGTCCAATCGGCATTCAAATTGACCTCTAATCCTCCCACGACCATTGAAAGATCATCCACGCCGGATGAACAAGAAACTAAACGCATTTTTCCAAAAGGAAGCTCATGCCATTCGCCGATTCCGGCTTCTGGAGAAGGGATGAAATCTGCCAAACTTTGACCGCAAAGCAGAATCATCATCCACAAAAATAAAATGCGAAAAATCATTTTTTATCCTTTTTAATACAGTATAGCAAAAAAAAACTTGATTGTCTTTAAAAAAAACGCTAAAATAAAAAAGTGTTAACATTTTTTTGGAGAATGAACTATTTTAAATTTAAATAAAGCCTCTTCATCGGGCAAAGATGAACCCAGAATCAATGAGCAAATTACTGCTCCTCAAGTGCGTTTAATTTTACAAAATGGCGAAAATGTCGGT
Source organism: Alphaproteobacteria bacterium (assembly GCA_017650375.1). Classification (GTDB taxonomy): domain Bacteria; phylum Pseudomonadota; class Alphaproteobacteria; order CAAHEQ01; family UBA3637; genus UBA3637. The sequence continues at coordinate 25,110 of JAGCFA010000064.1, forward strand.
ATTGTTGTTTTGCGTGAAGCGTTACGCAGAGCCAAAGAAGCTGACCTGGATTTAGTGGAAATTTCCAATGCTGGCAATATGTCCGTTTGTAAGGTATTGGATGCAGGTAAGTATAAATATGAATTACAAAAGCGTCGCCAAGAAGCTAAAAAGAAACAAAAAGTGGTGGAAGTAAAAGAAATTAAATTTACACCCAACATTGGCGACAATGACTATGCTTTTAAAATGCGGAATGCCCGTAAATTTTTGGAAGAAGGTAATAAAGTTAAATTTACAATTCGTTTCCGTGGACGAGAAATGTCTTATCAAGATTTGGGTGGCGACGTTTTAAAACGTGCCGAAACCGAAGTGGCAGATATTGCTAAAGTGGAAAATGCGCCCAAGGTAGAAGGGCGTAATATGAGTATGTTGGTCGCCCCAAAATAAAAATCAGAATAACATTTAAAAAGGTTTTGATTTTTTGTCAGTTGTAGGGTGTTTATCAACGAAAGGAAGATAACGAACCAAAAAACAACTCAAGATTACTATATAGTCACCCCGCATTTACTAAAGGGAAAAAGGAAATATTAGCTGGTTCAGTAATGTCGGAGGAAAGGCTGTCGTTGAAGAAAGCAAAACAAACGATTAACTTGGCTGTCAATTCAAAAGGGGATGTAACCAAGTCTACGACTGATTGGATGGATGAAAAGGGGCAGATTTATCGAAGAGAAGTAATAAAAGAAGACGGGACAAAATTTTCCATCACAGAAAATTCAAGAGGCAATCGTTGGGAAAAATCAACCTATTCCGATGGGTCGGAAATGTTGGAACATTTTGATATGAATGGAACTCTTACTTCTCGAGAAACAACCCGACCGGACGGGACAATATTTTCTGAAACATATAGTCCTGATGGAAAGCTGATTGAAAAAACAGAACAAAATGGTAAATTATTTAAAGTTTATCAACCGGATAAAGAAGGAAATCTTCAAATATCTTTGGTGCTAGATGGGGCCATCGATTGTACAATCAGATCAACACGAACGTTAGGCCTTTTTTGCCAGATAATGATAGTGAGATAAAGCTTCTTTAATCTTTTTGTCGGCAGCAGCAGGGGTTAGACCCGTCAAAAAGGCAAAACCTTCTTCAATTGTTTGAACAGTCCAGATATGGAACTTTTTGTTTCGCACAGCTTCGCGCACACGATCAGAGAGCATCAGATTTTTTACAGAAACTTCTGGAATTAATACTCCTTGTTTTCCTGTCAACCCTAAAGCACAACAGGTATCAAAGAATCCTTCAATTTTGTCATTGACAGCCCCAACTGCTTGAATTTCCCCCATCTGATTGACAGATCCAGTCACAGCGATTGATTGGTTTAAAGGAATATCTCCGATGGCTGATAGCAAAGCATAAAGTTCTGCTGAACTAGCTGAATCGCCATCTAATTCACTGTAGGATTGTTCCCATACTAAACTGGCGTCCATGGCAAGAGAGTATTCCTGGGCATATTTTGCTGAAAGATAAGCCCCCAAAATCAACACACCTTTGCTGTGTAAAGTACCACCTAAAGACACTTCACGTTCAATATCTGCGACATTCCCAGAACCCAATCGGACGCGGCATGTAACGCGTGACGGACGACCGAATTGAAATGCTCCTAATTCATGGACAACCAAAGCGTTAATTTGACCGGTAGCAAAGCCGGACAGGTTTAATTTTAAAAGGCCGCGTTTAACGTTTTCCAACCATTCTTCACGGGCATATGATAAGCGATTTTCGCGCTGATGAAGGGCGATATCTATTTCTTGGAAAGAGACTTTTTTACAACCTTTCTTTTGAGCAATAAAATTGGCTTCATGCATTAGATCGTGAAGCTTTGTCAGCCGCAGAGAAAGTCCCTGTTGATCTTGTGCTAATCGAGCCCCGAATTCTGTCAATCGGTTATAAGCGCTCACATCAAATGGCAACAAGTGATGATGTGTCATGAAATCCGCCAAGACATTTACATATTCTTTTTCGGATATCGATGTGCGGAGCATTTTTTCATTAAAACGTGCTTGCAATTTAAAAAGTTCCTCAAAATCCTCTTCTTTTGTGGCTAAGGTATAGTACAAATTTGGTTCGCCAACTAAGATCACTTTTACATCAAGGGGGATGGCTTTCGGAACCAAAGTACGGACAGCAAAAATGCCTTCATCAATAGGGGATTCTATTTGAATTTTATGTGTATAAAGGGCATTTTTAAGAGCTTGCCAAACCAGTGGCATATTCAATAAGTCTTTGCCTTCAATAACCAAAAATCCACCGTTAGCTTGGTGTAAGGCGCCAGCTTGGATCAAAGTATGATCGCTAATCAAAGAGCCGTTTTGTTGAACGCGCTCGATTTTCCCCAAAAGAGCCGCCAACGTCAATCGACCCATAGCCACTACTGGAGCGCCTTTTTGAGGATCGTTATTGATAAAAGGGTTAACAGCTAAAAGGCGCCACGTGTTTTCCTCATGAGCTGTGAAAGCGGTTAAATTTTCCAAAATGTATTTTTCTGCTTCTTCCAAGAAATTTTTTATTTCAGGTAAATAATCATAATTTTTGTGCAAAACAGCCCATCTTTTTATAATTCTTTTTTGGGCAATTCGACTTTGCAAAGCAAGGATTTCTTCGTTTTCTTCTTCAGCGTCAAATGTCCCGCTTGTTAGGGCTTTTTCCAAACGCACCTGAGCTTTTTTCATTTCGGACAGTAAAAATTTACGTTCCTCTAAAGGCAGAGCATTAAAAAGCTCAGGAGCCAAAATCTGCCCATCTTTGACAGGGCAAACAGCTATGCCATTGCTTGTATGGGATAGGGTGGTATAAGGGCTTTTTACAGCATCTCCCAAACGATTAAAATCTGCCTGTTTTTGAGCTGTATATTTTTGTTTAATATGGGCCAATTGAATCTGATAAGATTCATCGGAAAAACTTGTTTTTAGATCCTCTTTTAAAGCATCAACTTGATGAGCCATTTTTTGGGCAAAGAGAAGCCCTTGTCCAGCTGGGAGAGCAATCGCTTTTGGATGGAGCAGTTCTTTAAAATGAGCAACATAAACCCAATCTTGAGGAGCGGTTTTATTTTCGGCAAACTGATGCAGAATATCTAAAGTTAAACTGGTGCGTCCGACGCCTTTAGGACCCAGACAAACCAGATGAGTGTTGGGGGTTGACAAATTGACAGCAAAATTTAAAGCTTCTAAAGCTTGTTTTTGCCCAATAATTTGCCGTGACGGAACAGGCTTAAAATTTTGTTTCAGTGAGCCTTTCTGATAAAGCTCTTTTTCCCTTAATTCTTGAACCATTTTCTCCCCTTTATGAAAATTTTATAGCACCTTTTTTGATAAAAATCCACCCCTTTTCAAAAAAAAGTATTTATATGCATTTTTTTGTGGCTTTTTTGGGTAAAATTTGCTAGGGTTAAATTATCAAAAAATAACCTATTGAAAAGGAGAAAAAAGATGCTTAAAATTACGATTGATCAAACCCTACTTTTAAAAGCTTTGGCCCATACCCAAAGCATTGTGGAACGCCGTCAAACAATCCCCGTTTTATCTAACGTGTTGATTGAAACAAATTCCAAAGGCATTTCGTTGAAAGCAACCGATAACGAAATTGAAATTGCAGAAATCGTGCCGGCTGAAGTGGAAGAAGAAGGTGCGATCACCGTACCCGCACATAAGTTGTATGATATCGTGCGCCGTTTGCCAGATGGATCTCAGCTCTCACTTAGTGCCTCTGATACCACAGGACAAGTTACTTTGGCGTGTGGCCGTTCGCGTTTTGCATTAGCATCTTTGCCAGCGGATGGTTTTCCAACTATGGCAAAAGAAGAGGCGCCCTTTACATTCCAATTGAGTTCTGCTGATTTGGCGGATATGATTGGTAAGACAGGCTTTGCTGTGTCTGTAGAAGAAACACGTTATAACTTAAACGGTATTTATTTGCATCAGAAAGAAAACAATCTGGTAGCTGTTGCTACGGATGGTCATCGTTTAGCTTTTACAAAACGGGCTTTGCCAGAAGGGGCAAATGAAATGCCGGGGATTATTATTCCGCGTAAAACGATTGGAGAAATTACAAAATTGTTAGCAGAAAATGCCGAGAATGTAGAAATTTCTTTGTCTGCGAATCAGATTCGTTTTAAATTAGGGAAGGTGGAACTTTCTTCACGCTTGATTGATGGGACTTATCCGGAATATGAAAAAGTGATTCCAGCTCATAACGATAAAAAAATGATCGCAGATACCAAGGCATTTTCTCAAGTGGTGGAACGTGTTTCTGTGGTTTCAGAAAAATCACGAGGCATTAAGCTGAGTATTCAACCTAATTTGTTGCAGGTGAGTGCTGCGGCGATGGATGAAGGTTCGGCGCAAGATGAACTGGATATTGCTTATGATGGAACGGCATCGGACATTGGTTTTAATTTTCGCTACTTGTTAGACATTTTGGCACAAATTAAAGGGGCTCAGACACAAATGCTTTTTGAAGATAGCGTTTCCCCTGTTATTTTGCAAGATACAAATGATGCCAATACCTTGTATGTATTGATGCCTATGCGCGTGTAAGGCGGAATGAAAACAGGAATCAGCCGATTACGCTTGAATAACTTCCGTTCCTATGAGTCGTTGGATATGACGTTGGGAGTGGTGGGAGATCCTGTGGCTTTAGTGGGGCATAATGGGGCCGGTAAAACAAATATATTAGAAGCCATTTCTTACCTGACACCGGGGCGTGGTCTTCGCAGCGCTAGGCTCTCGGATGTTGCCCGCCACATGGGGGAAGATGTGTATCCCCTGTGGAGTGTGGTGGCCGATACGTATTCGCCCTTTGGGGATAACAAAATCGGAACGGGCATGGTGGAAGGAGCTGAACGCCGTCAAACCCGTATCAATGGCAAATCTACTACCCGTCAATCGGATTTGGCGGAAGTTTTTCGTTGTCTTTGGTTGACACCAGCGCAGGATAGATTGTTTTGTGGGGATCCCAACGCACGCCGGCGCTTTTTGGATAGGATTGTGCAGGCCTTTGACCCCAATCATGCTAATCGTTTGGCGGATTATAGTGCAGCCTTGAAACAATGGCTCTGTTTATTGCGCGAAGGAAGAACGGATTCCCTCTGGCTGGAAAGTTTGGAACAACAGTTGGTGGAAAATGGGATAGCGATTTCGGCATCGCGTTTAGATATTGTCGGGCGTTTAAGTTCTTATTTGGATGTATCACCTGATCCTAATTTCCCATCGGCTGAAATTCATTTAACGGGATTGTTGGAAGAAGCCCTAGAAAGCCAAGGCGCTGTGTTGGTGGAGGATATGTTTGCAGGACGCCTTAAAAATGCACGGAAAATCTGTGCTGAAGGCGGAAATTTAACGGGTCCCCACACGGCAGATTTTACGGTTTTACATAAACAACAAAACAGGTCGGCAGATTTGTGTTCCACGGGGGAACAAAAGGCCCTGCTTATTTCCATTATTTTGGCGGAAATGCGTGCCCAAATGGCAGAACAGGATAGGTGTCCTTTGCTATTGTTGGATGAAGTCGGAGCGCATTTGGATGCTAATCGTCGCCACAGTTTATTTGAAATTTTATTGGCCCTTCCGACACAAGTTTGGATGACCACCACAGAAAGTCAAATTTTTGCAGATTTTACTGGACAAATCATGCAATTTGATGTACAAGAAAATAAGGAATTAAAACAGGTTGCCTGAAAGCAAATTGAAGGAGCATAAAATGGCAGAATTAACAAAAGCCCAAGAAGCCGCAAAAGAATTAAGATATATGGTTGCTTCCTATTATAATGATGATGTGCGGTATTATGGTTATCCAAAGTCAAAAGAAAATGAATATAAAAAACTGTTGGAGGAGGCTGACTTAAGCTATGGCCCCTATGATGGGCCAACACCGATAATGGTGGCATCTTTATCTTCTCCACGCGTTTTTCAAGACGTTTTATCCCATGCAAAATTAAAGGATTTATTGGTACAAGGGCTTGAGGATCACAGAAAATATGCCTCTGTAATGGACTACATAATACGTTGGCCATATGACCATAAAGATTCTTCTGAACGTCAGGCAGAAAGATTTAAAGTCCTGGTTGATTCTAAGGTTTTTCAAGAAAACCAAGAAAAACTTTTAACACCTGAAATATGGGAAATGATAAGGGGATTTGATCCAGAACTTTGTTCTGTTTTTAAAGGATGTACTGGTTGGAAAGATGAATATTTAATTTATTCCCACTTACGGCGTCTTTCATTTAATGCTGATATTCCTGAACTTAGAAAAGCAGAAGATTTTATGCTTCATTCACCTTTAACGCAAGATGAAAAGATGCGTCAACTGGCTGAAGAGATTATTGCTTCTGTTGAAATGTTGGATTTAGGTCGTGGTTGTTTAAAATCGTATGTTGATTTACATGGTGGGGAAAGTTTAGATATCAATTCCAAAGATATGGAATATTTGGCAACCAAGTTGTGTCCCAATGTTGAAACACTACAATTGCCTTTTTATGCCCCAAGAATAAATGTGAGTAATAATGTTTCAGATGAATTAATGGAAGCTGTTTCTCATTTTAAGAAATTAAAATGCTTAAGAATGCAATGTGGGCCAGGCATTACACAAAAAAATTTTGATATTTTGGGGAAAATGGACAGTTTGGAAGAATTACATTTTGATAAAATGTCTTTAACATTAGATAATATTAAGGCATTAGCCAAGCTTCCTCATCTAAAAGAAATTTATGCCGAAAAATGGCCTGATCGAGAAAAGGTGGAAGGCGTTTTTTCATATCTTATTCCGTATGGTGATATGACATGGATTGGTCCCAAACATAAAGATTATAAAAGACAAAAGGCAATCTTTGATGAAAAAAGACAACGCGTTCAGCAATTAACAGGAACTAGTTGGAAAGATATATTTCACGAGGCTTTAAAGAAAAATGATAAATGGACAGCTATGGAGATTTTAGAATTAAATGGTTTTTTGAATACCTTACGAAAGGAATCAACCACCCAATCCAACTGGGGAACAGAAAAGGATTTTCTTGATCCCAAGATGGGGATAGCCCCGTGGGCAAATTATAAAGCAAAAGATTCTGTAGCTGGTTTCGACATTTTGGATTTAGGAAATAAGCGTATTGCTTTTGGATACGCTTATGATGATGATTCCTGGAAAAGAAAAACAGGGGAACGTGCTTGGGGTGGAGGTATTGCCTATTCCCGCAGTGTGGAGGTGGGAATCATTGATTTGGATAAAGGCTTGATTGCTGAATCTGGACGTTCTGGATCTATTGCTTGGCGTGATCGTTATGATAGTTCCCGTGATATTGCCATTACCAATATGGATCATTTTTTGGAAAAAAACGGAAATACTGTTGTGGCACAATTGAAAAGTTATAACCGACCATTGATCTCTATCAGTGTGGAAATTCCCAAAACAAAAACAACTTTAAAGAAAACACTTACAAAAGGAAAAACAGCTGATGCCGTCAAGGTAAAAGCTAATCGTGATCAGAAACAAGGAGAATAAAATGACAGAAATTCAAGAAGCAGAAGCAAAATATAATGCCGATTCAATTAAGGTGTTGCATGGGCTGGAAGCTGTGCGCAAACGCCCCGGGATGTACATCGGTGATACAGATGATGGCTCAGGCCTGCACCACATGGTGTACGAAGTAGTGGATAATTCCATTGACGAAGCACTGGCTGGGTATTGTTCCCGTGTGGATGTTATTTTAAACAGCGATGGGTCCGCCACCGTTATTGACGATGGGCGTGGGATGCCTGTGGACATGCACAAAGAAGAAGGCGTGTCTGCCGCTGAAGTCATTATGACCCAACTGCACGCCGGCGGTAAATTTGATAACAATTCCTATAAAGTGTCGGGTGGTTTACACGGCGTGGGTGTGTCCTGCGTGAACGCTTTGTCCGATTGGTTGGATTTAACAGTGTGGCGTAATGATAAAGAATATTCTGCCCGTTTTGAAGATGG
>JAGCFA010000065.1 GCA_017650375.1 Alphaproteobacteria bacterium
CCATTAATCAAATCTCCTTTTTGTGCTGATGATATCAAATAATATCCAAAAAGTCAATTACTTAAACAAAAAAACAGATTGATTTTGATTGTTCGTTGAAAAAAACTTTACATAGATGATTTTAAAGTATTTTGAAGTGATTGTATTTTCTTGTAACTTTTTTCGATTCTAATATTGTCCGTACGAAGTGTAAAAGATAGGTTTCAATCTCTTTGGTGATTTTTATGACTTTGATGAAAAGTAATTAAAAAAGAAGAAATTCAAATGATGACAAAAATTGACAAAAAGCATATTTCGTGATATAATACTTCTTGTTTTTCAATGAGGTATTGATGGATATTTTTGAATTAATGTATCAGGGAAAAGATAGGCCACAAAAAGTTTCTTCTTTTTTGGAAGATTTTTTATTGTTTGAAATTTATTCCCCCACAGTTATTCGTTTGGCAAAAAGTCGTTGGACAGAACTTCCTTCTTATGTTAAAAAGTCTGTTCATCCAGAAATACAAGAGTTGATTCAAAAGGTCGATGATTTTTCTATTACAGAATTAAGAAATAAAATAAATGCTCACACAATTGCACGAGCCATCAACACTTTATTGGGCTATAAAAACTGCGAAATTCCTTTAACAAAAAGTCCAACCATCCCAACCATTCAAAAGAATTTGCTTTCTTTGCGTGGAGAATGGGCTTTAAAGCGATTATTACATGCAGCCTGTCATGGAGAAGAAACTGATGCATTGGCTGAATTAGCTTTGCGTACCAGTCATAAATTTTTAATGGATTTAAGCTATTATAAAAAGGTTCATTTAACTTTAAAGGATGCGGATAACTTTCTTTTAAAAACACATACGATAAAACAAGGAACAGAGGAATTCTTTTATTTTTTTCCTGTTATTCAACTGACCCAAGGGTGCACTAATGGGTGTTCGCACTGTTTTTGTGATGCGAAAAATCAACTTTCTTATATGCCTTATCCGTTATGGCGAGGTCTTATTGAATCCCTTGATAAATATTATAAGTATTATGAAGGGATTGAATGGGGAAAGACACGGACTCAAAGAAAATTCTTTTTAAAAAGAAAGAAACAAGAAATTCATAAATATCCTTATTCTTTTTCTCGCTTTTTTCACGATTCAGATCCCAGTCAATATCATGATTTTATTATGGGGGTGGATGGGGGTGATGTTGCCCTATGGGCAAGCAGTAAAGGGCTTCAATATTATTTTCTAACCAAGGGCATAACAAACGATTTATCCAAACGTGCCATTGTAAAAGCTTGTAAAGTAGAGCCCATTGATCTTTCTTTTGTGGATACCCCAAAGGAAAACATGTCCCATAATATCCGTCAATTAAAACAAACGATAGATTTAATTCATTCGGTTCCCTTAAATAAAGGCGTGGGACATATCATTCACACACATTTAAAAACACCGTCTGTTTCAGCCGAAAAAATTTTTGAAAAAGAAACAATTCTTCATCACGAAATCGTGCCTTCCGGTCGCGCCAATCAATTTCCAATTTCTGAGTTGAGCCTTCGTCGTGTTCACGATTTTTATCCTTTTTCTATAAATCCCAACGGAGATCTGGTTCATCCGGTTTGTGATTATGGTCATTATCAACAAAAAAAACTGACAAATTTATTTGGACTAAAAAAAGAACGAGAATAAATTGATTTTTATCTTTTTTTAAGGTAAGCTATAAAATATGAATAAAAAAGAAAAACTATTATTGCTTTCGTGTTGCGCCCCTTGTTCAGTGGGTGTCATTTCTGATTTACATGAAAAAGGAATTGACTTTACTGTTTTGTTTTATAATCCCAACATTCAACCGGAGTCTGAATATATTCGTCGGCGTGATGAAAATGCACATGTTTGTCAGAAATTTGGCGTTCCTTTTAAAGAATTGGAATATGATCCAGAAACTTGGAAATGTGCAACAAAAGGACTGGAAAATGAACCAGAAAAAGGACAGCGGTGCGACATGTGCTTTTATTTGCGTTTGAAAAAAGCCTGTACATACGCCAAAGAAAACGGATACACAAAAGTGAGCTCTGTCTTGGGCATTTCCAGATGGAAGGATTTTGATCAAGTTTGCCGGGCAGGGGAAAAAGCTGCCAAAGAAACGGGTATTCCCTATGATTCAACTAACTGGCGTAAAAATGGAGGGCTAGAAAAATCAGAACGTCTTGCCAAAGAAATGAATCTTTATCGTCAATCTTATTGTGGTTGTAAACCTAAAAAATAATCCCCGCCAAATAACGGGGATTTTTCTTATTTAATCACCAAATTCACTAATTTATTTGGCACATAGATTTCTTTGATAATTGTTTTATCAGCTAAGAAATCCTTGATTTGGTCTTTGGCCATAGCAATAATGGTATCTTTATCTGTGGATTTAGCCACTTCAAAAGTACCGCGCAATTTACCATTGGTTTGGATGACGATTTTCATATCGTCTTTTACCAAAGCGGCTTCGTTCACTTTTGGCCATTCTTGGTTAAAGATGGAGTAGGGCATGCCCAATTTTTCCCACAGTTCTTCACTCAAATGTGGGGCAAAAGGACTGAGTAATAACACGTATGTTCTAACACAATCCAGCAAGAAAGTCTTATTGGCTGTGCCAGTCATGTACTCATTCAGTGCATTCAAATATTCCATCATACGTGCTAATGAGGTATTGAATTGGAATAAATCCATATCGCGTGTCATAGCTCCTATGGTGGTATTACGCACAAAGTCCAAATTCTTTTCGGCAGAACCTATTTCGCTGGAACCTTCAGGCAAAGCTAAAGTTTTTTCCACCAAAGTTTCCACACGCTTCACAAAGCGTGCCATAGATTCCACGCCGTTTTCGTTCCAAGGACCACCATCGGTATAGGCAAAGGCAAATTCCAAGAACATACGGAAGACATCCGATCCATATTTGGAAATACTATCGTCAGGATTGATGGTATTACCTTTGGATTTACTCATCTTTTGGCCGTCAGGACCTAAAATCATGCCTTGGTGGACCAATGATAAGAATGGTTCATCAAAGTCTAAGTACCCCATGTCGCGTAAGGCTTTTGTGAAAAAGCGCGCGTAGAGTAGGTGCATGGTCGCATGTTCTTGACCGCCCACATACTTATCCACCGGCAACATCTTATTGATTTTAGCTTTGTTAAAGGCTTCCTTATCATTTCTATTGTCAGGGTAGCGCAAGAAATACCAACTGGAATCCACGAAGGTATCCATTGTGTCAGGATCACGTTCTGCATCCGCACCACATTTCGGACATTTGGTATGCATAAATTCAGCACAGCGTTTGAG
>JAGCFA010000066.1 GCA_017650375.1 Alphaproteobacteria bacterium
CTTTTTTTCATCGGGTGTTCTTTTTAATAAAGCGCACCCCACCAATGTTTCAGCATCGTGAATCATAACATAAGCACGCTCTCTTTTCTTCAACCCAGGCAAAAAAGTGTGCCGGTACCATTTTTCCAACTTGGGATAAGAAGCTTTGGCCGGTTCTAATAGATGCAAAATCCTCTCATATAAAAAGATATGCTCTGGATGAAAAGAATGATATGTTTTTATTTGCATATGAATTCTCCTTCTGCTATATTATATCACAGATTCTTTTTTTTATCAAGGAGATGACATGCATACAATGAAAGTTCAAACAAAGTATTATAATTTATTAAAATCCGGCATTAAAACAGTGGAACTGCGCCTGTGGGATGAAAAACGGCAATTAATTAAAGTAGGCGATCAAATTACTTTTTCAGATTTATCCAATCCAGTGGATAGTTTTACTGCTCAAGTTTTAGCTTTACACCGTGCCAACAGTTTTGATGAATTATGTAAAATCATTTCCCCAACGCAAGCAGGGTTTGTCTCAAAAGAAGAACTGATTGATTGCTTACAAGAATTTTACACACCAGAAGCCCAGTCGCAATACGGCGTGGTAGGGATTGAAGTTAAGATCTAACACGATTATTGCAGAAAACAAACCCCCGTGCTTTTTCCCAAGAAATGGCTGCTCTACGTCTGTAATCCATGACCACCTTTCTCATATGCTGATTGATTGCTTCTGTTGCAGCAATATCTTCAGGACTATCACAAATTCTTCCCTTCTCAAGACAATCATCAACAACCAAATATTTACTCAAATCTACTTTTTCCATTTTTCCTCCTTATTTTAAAAACTGAATCACGGCACGCATAAGATCTGTTGTTCCTTGATGAGCCACCGCAGAAATCGTAAACAGTGTTTTTTTACTGGTGCGTTTAATGCTTGCTACTTTTTTCTTGATTTCCTCAGGTGTCAAAGCATCACATTTATTCAAAGCGATAATTTCAGGTTTTTGAGCTAATTCAGGGCTATATGCTTCCAATTCTTTACGGATTGTTTTATAGCTTTCTCCAACTTTTTCAGCTGTGGCATCAATCAGATGAATCAAGACACGACACCGTTCCACATGCTTTAAAAAGTGCACACCCAACCCTGTGCCTTCATGCGCTCCTTCAATCAGACCAGGAATATCCGCCAAAATCACATCACGTCCATCCACGTTCGCTACCCCTAAATTGGGATGAATCGTGGTAAAAGGGTAATCGGCAATTTTGGGACGCGCACGCGTTAAAGCCGTCAACAGTGTTGATTTTCCTGCATTAGGCAGTCCAACAAAGCCCACATCAGCAATCAATTTTAAACGAAGCCACACCCACAATTCTTCTCCGGGTTCTCCTTCTTCTGCAAATTCAGGGGCTTGGTTGGTGGAGGTTTTAAAGAAATTGTTACCCCTCCCCCCACGACCACCGTGCACAGCTGTGAAGCTTTGCCCCTCTTGTGTCATATCCGCTAAAACAGTTTTACCATCTTCAGCAACAATTTGAGTTCCAACTGGAACCTTAATGATTAGATTTTGACCAGAAGCCCCAGTCTTGTTAGCCCCGGCCCCTGGATGACCTTTTTCAGCCTTAAAATGTTGTTGATAGCGAAAGTCAATCAAGGTATTCAGGTTTTCCAAAGCCATAAAAATCACATCGCCACCGGCACCTCCATTACCTCCATCTGGTCCCCCAAACTCAATAAATTTTTCACGGCGAAAAGATTTGGCACCATGCCCACCATCACCGGCTTTAATAAAAATCTTGGCTTCATCTAAAAATTTCATTTTAAGCTCCTTTGTTAAGAATATTATATCAGAAAAAAGCCCTAAACGCAAGAAAAGAAGCACCGGCTCTTGACAAGGGGGGATAAATGTGGTATAATGACAGTTACATTCCGTGCGCGGGGTAGAGCAGTCCGGTAGCTTGCCAGGCTCATAACCTGGAGGTCGTGAGGTTCAAATCCCACCCCCGCAACCAAAAAGAAAAACATCCCATTTATTGGGGTGTTTTTATTTTTACGTGGGGTGGGGGTTGAAGCACTGGTTCGGCCGAAGTGCAACGTAGGCAACGCCTTCAGGCGGCCCCGAGCAGGGCGAGTGGGTGAGCGCCTTGGCGCGAATAAATCCCATCCCCGCAACCATTAAACACAAGTCGTCTGAAAAGGCGACTTTTTTGTTGTCAAACCTCTACAAGAATTCAAATGTCTGGGCGTCAAAATACATGAATTTTATTATTTCAGTCAGAAAAAACCTAGAGAGTATTCTTATCCCGTCAATGGGGGAGGAAATAGAGTGTCGCGCATAGGAAGAAAATCACGCACGTTGTGTTGCACATCACAACTATCCCATTGGTGGGGGCAAGATTGAAAGACTTGCTTGGGAACACGCTCATGGCTGGGACTAAAAGGGAAGGGATTTTATCCCTTCCTATTTTTTCGTAATGATAACTTTAAAATCATTTACAATTATAAAAAAACAAGCCGCTGTAAACCAACGACCTGTTTCTAAACTGGCGGGATTGAAGGGGCTCGAACCCTCGACCTTCTGCGTGACAGGCAGACGCTCTAAACCAGCTGAGCTACAACCCCATCGCCAATGAAAGGTATTTTATCAGATTTAAAATGAAAAATCAAGTGTTTTTTTGAAAATCATCCAAAAAAGAGATTAAAGTCGCCTGATCCTTAACAGACTTTTGCTCCGAATCGGGCAAAATTCGGCGAACTAATCCAGACAGAACAACCCCGGGACCACATTCGATAAAACGTGTTATCCCTTGTGATTGCATATATAATACGCTTTCTCGCCAACGAACCGGAGAAACAATTTGTCGAATCAAAAGATTTGATAAATCTTGCGGGTCGTCTTCTTGAACAGCAGTCACATTCATCACCAAAGGAAGATTGGGTTTTTGAAAATGTAATTCCTTCAAAATGAGCTCCATCTTTTCTTGAGCCCTTTTCATCAACGGAGAATGAAAGGCCCCAGAAACCGGAAGAGGAATCGCTCTTTTAGCCCCCATTTCTTCGGCACGCATTTTAGCTACAGTTAAAGAAGCCAAAGAACCGCTTAAAACCCACTGCCCCGCCCCATTGTCATTGGCGACAAAGCAATCTGCTTCGGTTGCTATTTTCCGAACTAATTCATCAGCTAACCCCAAAACAACCAACATACCGCCTGCTTCAATGCGTCCAGCCTCAGCCATTGCTTGCCCGCGCGCCCGTAAAACAGTTGCCGTTTCAGATAAAGTCAAAGCCCCGGTGGCACACAAAGCTGTGTATTCCCCCAAAGAGTGTCCTGCAACAAGTGTTGCATTATTCTTTAAAACAAAGCCCCTGGCCTCTAAAACCCTCATCAAGGCAATGGAAACCGCCATAATGGCTGGTTGTGCGTTTTGTGTTTGAGTCAGCTCTTTAATATCACCCTCAAACATCAGCGTACTTAAGTTTTGATGCAAAATATCATCTACTTCATCAAAAACAGCCTTGGCTTCGGGATATGAATCATACAAATCCCGCCCCATTCCAACAGACTGAGAACCTTGTCCAGGAAACAAAAATGCAGTTTTTTGTTTAATCATAGAATCAAATATATCAAACTTTTATGAATTCTGCAATATAAAAAGCCCTTTCAAAAGGGCTTTAAATTATTTTATTTTCTTTTCTGTGAACACTTCATGTTGGCGTGTCTTAGGATTATACTTACGCCGTTTAATCTTTTCTGTATGTGTTCTGGGGTTTTTCTTAGCTGTATAAAAATAACCTTCAGACCCTTCTAGTTTTAATTTAATTGCAATTTTTTTTGCCATCTTTCAACCTTTCTTTAAAATAAAGTGGTCTTATTTTATCTGAAATTTCATTGAAAGTCAAGAAAAATTTTGCATTTTTACAAAAAATAAGGTATACTTATTTGCCTTGAAAGGAATTATTTATGAAATCAAATATCCGCAAAATGCAAGATGAACTGTTTATGGAAGCCCCAACCCCGCTATCAGGTCGGGAACAACAGATTAGAAACAGCCAATCTTACA
The DNA here is from genome assembly GCA_017650375.1 of Alphaproteobacteria bacterium. GTDB lineage: Bacteria > Pseudomonadota > Alphaproteobacteria > CAAHEQ01 > UBA3637 > UBA3637. The sequence continues at coordinate 4,048 of JAGCFA010000066.1, forward strand.
GCCGCATGATTTTAACAGAAGCCCAAAAACAGCTGGCAAAACAAAGAAAAGAACATGCCTCTTTGTTAAGAAAAATACACCGTCGTTTAAACAATAAGGCACGATAATAACATTTTATGACATTTTTATGACATAAATAAGAACAATCTATGACATTTTGTATTTTTCTGCCCACTGAAAAAGACTTTTATAACACTTTTTTATAAGCTTAATTCACATCTTTACAAAAGGAGTTTTTATGCAAAAAAGATATTTATTAAGCTTTATTTTAACACTTGCCATGGCAACAGGCGCTTCTGCTGCAGGCTATCAATTACAAGAATATTCTGTTACTAATTTAGGTCGTTCTTTTGCCGGTGTAGGTGTGATGGGGGATGATTATTCAGCCATTGCTTTTAATCCGGCTGGAATGAGTTTGATAGAAAAATCCGGTCTTCAGGCAGGCCTTATTGCTGTTGATGTGTATGGAAAAGCCAAAGGAACATCAACTACTCCAGCAGGAAATCCTTTGTCCCCCACTCTACAAACAAAGCCTGGAAGAATTCATTCTAATCTTTTTCGTTTATTACCTCACTTATATGGGCAAAAAAAGGTCAATGACAAATTAGATTTGGGAATTGGTCTTTATGTGCCCTTTGGATTGGCCAACGATTACGATAATGGTTGGTTCGGGGCGGAACACGGGGAATATTCCGGCATTACTGTCGTAGATTTAACCCCAACCATTTCGTATAAAATTTTAGATACGCTCTCCTTGGGTGTTGGCGTAAACTTACAGTATGCGGTGGCACATTTGACTGGTGGAGCACCTTTTAATGGTCATACTGATATGCACGATGCGGATGACATCGGTGTTGGGTATAACGTTGGTTTGGTCTGGCAACCCCAAAAATCAACACGTTTAGGAATATCCTATCGCAGTAAAGTGGAACACAAGTTACAAGGGAAAAATAAAATGCGCTCTATTGTACCTGGAATGACAGGTTCTTTTGATGTGGATGCAAAAATTACAACCCCTGAAACGGTGATTTTTTCAGCAGCACAAGATTTGAATGACAAATGGACCATTTCAGGTATTGCTCGCTATACACGTTGGAGCCGTTTTGATACATTGAATATCTATCAAGAAGGTAAAAAGTTAAGTTCCACACATGAAAATTGGAAAAATACGTGGTTAGTGGGTATTGGGGCTGATTACAGATATTGTAAGAATTTGACCTTCCGCTTTGGAACAGCTTGGGATAATACGGCCATTCGTTCGGCAAAATACCGCACAGCACGTATTCCGGATGAACGTCGTATCTGGGCATCCATCGGGGCCAGCTATACCAAAAATAACTGGCAATTTGATGTAGGGTATGCACACTTATTTGTGCACAGCGCAAAAGCAAAAGGCAGCACAGAAGAAATGCGTGATAAATATCATGGTTCCTTTGATGCCAAATACCATATTCAATCAAACATCTTTGGGATGGGATTGCAATATAAATTCTAAAAACTAAGGGCTTGTTTTCAAGCCCTTTATTTTTTTTATTTTTATACTTGCAATTTAAAAAAATATGTGCTAGAACAGAAATGTTCTTTCAACCAAATATAAGGAGAATTTAAATGATTAAAAAATTAAAGAAAGTTGTGCATAAGGCAAAAGCTGCCGTTGCAGAAAAAAAAGAGGCTTGTAATTGTGAATGCGGTTGCGGGTGCTGTTGCGATCCCAAAAAGAAAGCTGGTGTTTTAGTAGCTGCTTTGGTGGTTGTTGGTTTAGTTGGTTTTGCGGGTGGACGTTTGGGATGTGGTTGCTGTCCTAAAAAGATGGAAGCTCAAATGACCGAATATGTGAAAGCAAATCCAAAAATTATTGCAGATTCTGTGGAGGCTTATTACAGAGATTTGGAAGCCAAACAACGCGCCGGTCAAGCTGCAGAACCACAAGTGGCTCCAGCAGAATTGATTGCTGAAATCGTGAATGATAAATCCAATTATGTTTTGGGTAATCCCAAAGGAAAATTCGTCATCATCGAATTCTTTGATCATCAATGTGGATGGTGCAAACGGACCAACAAAGAAATGCGCGAAGCAATTGCAAAAGGCGCCAAGAACATTCGTTGGATTCCTATTGATACACCAATCTTTGGTGAAGCTTCCGAAACTATTGCTCGCTATGTGTTAGCTGCAGGCGAACAAGGAAAATATGCAGAAATGCATGAAGCTGTTGGTAACGCTCAAGGTCGTTTGGACGAAGCTGCTTTGTTAAAATTGGCAGAAGGTTTGAAATTGAACACAACCAAATTGCAAGCTGCCGCCAATGGTGAAAAAATTCGTCGTAAATTGGAAGCTAACAGAAAATATGCTCAAAAAATGAATATCAGAGGCGTACCTATGTTGATCGTTGATGGTAAAGTCAATCCGGGTGCCTTGTTGGGCGAAAATTTGGAAAAGGCCGTGAAAGCTTCTCACGACAAGAAATAAGCCTTTTATCCGAAAAAAGGGGGAAACCGAGGTCATTTGATCTCGGTTTTTTCTTGTTTTTTTTAAAAAAAGATGCTAAAAGGAATCTCATGAAAAAGGGGCTCTTTATTTTTATCATATTGTTTTTTCTGGCGGGTTGCACGTCGACTGTGCGCGTTCGAAAAGGCGACACCCTTTATTCTATTGCTCGGCGCAAAAATGTGCCTGTACGCGCTTTGATACAAGAAAATCACTTAACACCACCTTACACAATTAAAAAAGGACAACTACTAAAAATTCCACAACAGAGAATATATACCGTCCGAAAAGGTGATACCCTTTATTCTATTGCCCGAAAATTTAATTCTAATGTTACTGATGTCGCACGACAAAATAACCTGTCCGCCCCATATTCCTTAAAGCCCGGTCAAAAACTAGTGGTAAAATCATGGGATAATTCAGTTTCCGATGCAGACAAATCTTCTCTCAATCCACCAGAAGCGAAAGCTAAAAATACCCCGATTAAGCGTGCCATTCAAATTCCAAAAAGCGCCCAAGGGAAACGTTTTAACCGTCCTGTTTTGGGGAAAGTTATCGGAAACTTTGGTCCAAATAATGCAGGTGTTAATAACGATGGGATTAATATTGCGGCTAAGGCCGGCACACCTATTTTAGCGGCCGATAAAGGCACTGTTGCCTATGCGGGAAATGATTTAAAAGGTTATGGCAATTTGATCTTATTAAAACATGATGACGGTTGGTTTACAGCCTACGCACATGCCGATAAAATCTCGGTTAAACGCGGTGCCCTGATTAAAGCAAAACAGCCCATTGGAACAGTTGGAAAAACTGGCGGGGTAAAAACACCTCAGTTACATTTTGAGGTTCGTTATAAAACAAAACCCGTTGACCCCAACTTATATTTAAAAAATGCAAAGTGAGCTTTTTATTTTTCTTAAAAAAAACTTGCATCCTTTGACAGGCTATGCTAAATTAAGAAAAAAACGAAGGGGATAACATGCGTAAAATTTTATTTGTTTTAGGAATAACCACCTGTTTGGCTACTGCAGCTCATGCCAGCCTGACAGAAGGTATTTTGGCTTATCAATATAAACAATATCCGGCAGCCTTGTCTGAATTTACTTATTTAGCAGAAGAAGGCAATCCCATTGCTTCATACTATTTGGGAAAAATTTATCAAGAAGGTTTAGGAACCCCAAAAAATCTTGTGCGTGCTTATAATTTATTTTCAGCCGCCAATGCAGGATATTATTTTCCAGCAACAGCAGAATTGGGAAAAATGCTGTTAGAGGGCTCCCCACAACTTCCCGCAGATGTCCAGCAAGCCCTTGTTTTATTAAAAAAGGCAGCTAATGCTGGTGAATCTGATGCAACCTATGAATTGGGACGCGCCTATGCCTTAGGAATAGGGGTTGAAGCAAATTTAAATTATGCCTACGGATACTATCTGATTGCAGCCTTAAAAGGACATATGAAAGCACAATATGCTCTGGCCAATCTGTATTTGGAAGGTCGTGGCATCCCTCAAAACTATGCTTCTGCATTAAAATGGTTAACTCGTTCGGCGCGCCAAGGATATGTTCTGGCACAAGTAGAGCTGGCTGATATTCGCACAACAAACAAACGCTTGAAAAATTTAGGGGAAGCTTATGGCTGGTACAGTATCATTGCCGCTCATAATTCCGACATTGTTGGTAAAAAGGCCATTGAAAGTCGAGATTATTTAGCAGGACAATTAGAAAGCAATGTCTTAAAAGAACAACAAGATCAAACAGATTCTTGGAAACCTATTTCAGCAGAAAAATCGGTGCCACAAGAAGAAAAAGAAAAAACCCCCATTCCAACCATTCCGGATTTTAATGATGCTCAATATGTTCAAGATTTACTCATTGCAGAAGGCTTTTTACCGCGGGATGGTGCCCTTTTTGGAATAACTGTTCAAATGATCGATACAGCGGTAGCAACACAAGAGGTAACCCCTTTAACATCTGCTATAGAAAATGCTGCTCGGAAAGGCAAAAAAACGGCTTATGGTTATTATGCAGACTTATATAAAACACGCTTGAATAATCTGGAAGAAGCTTTTGCGTGGTATAAAAAAGGGGCTGAAGCCGGAGATGCCTACGCCGCTTATCAATTAGCCAAGATGTTTTGCGAAGGAAAAACATTAGCTCAACCAGATGCCGTCGCCTGTTATGCTTGGTTAAAAATAGCCCAAGAAGAACAAAATCCCATTTTGAATGGCTTAATTCAAAATTCACTGGCTCTGGTGCGTTCTTCCGCAACAAAAGAGGAACTTCAAGCAGGAGAAACGATGTTCGAAATGTTGCAAAAAACAACTGAAGAAAAAGAAGAAAAAAGCGGCGGGTTTGATTTTCTTTAAAAACTAAGCCGCAGATTAGCTCCTACAGATTGACAATATGTTTTGGCACTATTTTGAGCATGTCCACTGACTTGCCATGCCCCTTTTATCCCCAATGACACATTAGAGGTCATTAAATAACTTCCTTCAAGTTGCGCACCATATGCTCGTTCCTTGATGTTTTTATCATACTTTAAAAATAAATTTGAATCCAATGTTGCGTGTGCATTAATCGGCTGAAAAACACCCATTTCTGCTTGGTACACCGGAGAATTAACATCTGGTTCGGCATTTAATGGAAATTGTCCGATTCCATGTATATAGGGCGTCATTGTTTTTAGTTTTTTTCCAAAACGAACATCCGCTAAAATAGAGCGTTTTGGATCAAAACGCCGATCGCCCGTTTGGTGATAAGAAGCAGAAACCACCCATAAAAAAGACTCTTTTTCCAAAAGATAGCGCGCCCCCAACGAATAGCCCTTTGTATGGGGAACAGAAGGAGCTGATGATTTTTTTTGCCACACCAAATCCCCTTGCACCAGAGCAGCCCATCCTTTTCCTAATCCGACAGATATACTTTCTGTCAAAGCCCGCCGATAATACTTTTGTGTTGGTTTGTTTTGAACTTTTCTCTTCGTATAATCAGCCCTTGTTTCAGATAAAAAGTCCCCAAACGCTGGTTGATAAAAAGGGGATGTTATTTCATGAGCTAAAACAGGTACACCCAAAAAACAAAGAGTTGTCATTACTGCCAGTTTCATTTGCTTTCTCCTTTTAATTTTTGACTAATTTCTTCTACTTGAAGCTGAGACAAATCCGTTTTTAAATCCAGCGCTTTTTTGTATTGAAATTGGGCTTCACGATATCGCCCCAACTGAGTATAAATATCCCCTAAGTGTGCGTTAATCAAGGCGCTCTGTGGCATTAAATCCAAAGCTTTTTCCGCCAACGGAAGCGCGACTTGTGATTGACCTTTTTTCCAATATCCAAAAGCCATGCTATCCAAAATATATGGGTCATCCGGCTTTTTAAAGTAAGCTTTTTGGACTAATTGAAAACCTTCTTCAATTTGCCCCATTTCTAATTGATGATATCCTAAATCATTTAATAAAACGGCGTTTTCAGGATCCAATGCATGAGCCCTTTTTAAGTCTGATAACATTTCCGCTCCTTTTTCTGGACCATATAAATTCCCGCGGGCGATATATGCTTGGATTAAAGGCGGATTTGACAGTTTTTCTTCCAACAAAGGAATCAACCGATTATAAATATCTAAAGCCTTTTCCTTTTGATTGTGGATTTGATACACCTGCCCCAACAAAGTCAACAAAGGAATGCTCGTAGGATTGCTTTTTTCCAACATCTCCAGTTTAGATAAAGCTTCTTCTGAACGATCTGCTAAAACCAATACGGATGCTTCTTTAAAGGCCAATGTTGCTGTATGAATTTGAAGACGCTCATAATACGAAAGAGCTATTTTAGGTAACTTTAATCCTTCTGACAACTCAGCACCCCAAATCAATGCAATTTGTTTGTCTGGCTGTAAAAAAAGCGATAAGCTGTTTAATACCAACGCCTCTTCACGAGACAACAATCCACGCCCGCCCAATGCTGAAACCAAATAAAACACTTCTGCTAATCCGGTTTCTGGTGTCAATTGTGTTTGGCCTGCCTGAATCAATACATCAGCTGTTGCTGGATAAACGCGCCGCATTTCTTGATATTTTGAATTCAAAGAAGAATGATCCCAATTACCAGATTGGTTAATTACCTGTTTCAGTAATGGGAAATAACCCAAAGCCAAAATATCATGATCCCCCATTTGAACAATTCCTTTTTGTATTAAAGAATTATCCTTAAAATAAACCCCTAACAACACTTTCTGATAGCCGGACAAAAATGGTTCTTTTGTTATTTTGTCTAATTCAGCAACAGCAGCTTCTTTTTTGTTTTCCTTAACATCAAACCAAACAGAAACAAGCGGCGCCAGTAGTGCATCAATACGATGAGCTTTTTTATGCTTCAACAACGAACGTGCTTGAGCAAAATCCCCTTTTTGAAACAAATTAACAACTTGAAAATAATCTGAAAAAACAGCCTTTTCTTCCAATACGGGCAAATAAGGCGTGATTTCCTGAGGATATCCTTGGATCATTGCCAACAAATAAATATCTTTAACCAAAGAAGCGTTTTGCGGATCTTTTTCCAACACCTTTAAATAAGATGTTACAGCCTTTGATAAATCTTGTTGAGAACGCGCAAAATTCCCCGTTAAATAGGCGTCCACAGCAATCTTTTCTGGTAAAAAGCGTTGACTTAACCACAATGATTCTTCTTCAGAATCAGCATGGATAAACTTTTTGTCCCAAATTCCCCAAAGAATGAAGCCGGTTAAAAGGCAAAAAATGGGATATAAATAGAGTCTTTTTTTCATAAAAACCTTTCTTTTTCTCTTTTATTATGGTAGAATTGTTTCACAAAAAGAGCAAGAAAAAATGATGATTTTTCAAAAATTATCTTGGATGACACAAATGGGGATTCACACTTTATGTGCGGAAGAACCCCATTCGTTGATGAAAAAAAAGCCATCCACACCCCCTCCTTCTTTAACACAACTGGATAAATCGCTCATAACATCCAAAAGCAGCCTTAGCCAAACAGCGACGAACGCCTTGGGGGGAATTGGTCCTATTCCGGCTAAGCTGATGTGTGTTCTGGAAAGTCCGTCTGCAACCGAAGATAGAACGGGCGAAGCTCTTTCAGGACCAGAGGGGGATTTATTAAAGAAAATGTTGGCGGCCATTGGGTTAGATACCAACACGCAAACCTATGTGACGTATTTAAGTCCTTGGCGTGCCCCAGGAGCCCGCGTTTTAACCACATTAGAAACACAAGAAGGTCTTTCTCTTCTACAAAAAAGAATGGAACTTGTCAAACCACAAGTTCTTTTGTTGTTTGGGGTGGCCGTTGTAAAAGCCCTGTTAAATGTGCCACTGGGGCAGGCACGCAACAAACCTCATGATTATAAAGGAATTCCGACTTTTGCCACCTTTGCACCCAGTTTTTTACTTAAAAATACAGCCTATAAAAAACAAGCTTGGGCCGACCTACAAGCCTTTCAAAAAGCGTTAAAGGATTCTTAGAGGCCATATTTAAAGGTCCCTGTTCCGGCGTTATAATAAATTTCGTTATTGACTTTATCAAACATCGCCGGTTCCTGACCGGTTCCTTCTTTTTTCGGTGCCAAAACAGGGATAAAATCACGAACTAGTGTATCATTGTTCCACATTTTGAAATAATAAAAACGAGAAGGTCTACTCTGTATAGCTCCAGAGTTTGAGTATCTTCCGAATATACCATAACTTTTGCCAGTAGTAAAAGAAGAAGTAATTGGAGGAAAGCTATAGTCTACACCATTAACAGTGAGCACGCCATTTACAGGGTCTACTTTTGCTTCATAAACAGTATTCACCTCAAAATATGGGGGTCTGTTTGGATATGCATTTCCAGGACTGTACATTATCCAATAAGCAAATCCGTTCTCAAAAGGCGACCAGTGGTGTCTAAAATAAGTTGGGGCATTTGCAACATCAATACCACCACAACACGCAGCATTTTCGTTTGTGCTACAAGACCCTTTGAAAGAGACAACCAAATTATTTGTACATTCAATACCTGTATCAATATACTGTGTCCCTGCGCTTTCAAGATATTCCACAGGTTCGCACATGTACTGACAAGTATTTGTTTCGGTGTTGCATCCGGCACAAACACCGGTGCATTGTTGGTTGGTGGTGCAAGAGGTGGCTTCCACTTCACATTCCTGACACATCTGGTCTGCCCCGCAC
>JAGCFA010000067.1 GCA_017650375.1 Alphaproteobacteria bacterium
GATGTGAAGGATTTCAAAATCATCGGGGAATTTTACTGTCAGATAAAGCCAAAATTGTGGCAACGCCTCAGCTGGAAATTTGGTCAGAAGATGTTGTTTGTTCGCATGGTTCAGCGGTTGGTCCCCTTCCTGAAGATGAAGTATTTTATTTGGAATCCAGGGGGCTTAAAAAAACAGAAGCAGAAAAAATCTTGCTTTCTTCTTTCTTTAATGATATTGTACCAGATGAAATGCAACCCTATATAAAGGAGTGGATGGATCAAAATGTTTAAAAAAGATTTTCCGATTTTTTCTCAAAAGATTACCTATTTGGATTCGGCTGCAACGACCCAGAAACCAAAGGTATTGTTGAATCAAACAGATACTTTTTATAAAAAAGATTATTCAAATGTGCACCGGGGAACCTGTGGTTTGGCCAATCAAGCGACAAGTATGTATGAGCAGGCTCGTGAAAAAGTGGCAAACTTTATTGGGGGTGAAAGCAAAAATATTGTTTTTACAAAAGGGGCAACAGAAGCTATCAATTTAGTGGCAGCGGGATATGCTCAGATCTTGAAGCCAGAGGATGAAGTTTTGGTATCTATTGCCGAACACCACGCAAATTTTGTTTCATGGCAACAGGCCTGTCTAAAGTCAGGGGCAACCTTTAAAGTTTTTAATATTTTGCCCGATGGCAGGTTAGATATGGATGATTTTAAGGCAAAACTTACCGATAAAACAAAGATTGTAGCTGTGGCTCATGTTTCTAACGTGTTGGGGGTTATCAATCCTGTAAAGGAAATTGTAGAATTAGCACATGAAAAGGGAGCAAAAGTATTGTTGGATGCATCTCAAAGTATTTCGCATCTCCCTGTTGATGTAAACGATTTGGCTGTGGATTATTTAGCTTTTTCGGGACATAAGGTTTATGGCCCGACAGGAATAGGCGTTCTTTATGGTAAAATAGAGTGTTTAAATGAACTTCCTCCTTATCAATTTGGTGGAGATATGATTGATGAAGTGACTCAGGAAAAAACAACCTTTGCACTGGCTCCGGCTAAATTCGAAGCAGGAACTCCACCTATTACCCAAGCAATTGGTTTGGCTGTCAGTTTGGAATATCTTAAAAAAATCGGATTTGATAAGATTCAAAAACACGAAAAAGCCTTGATGAAAACCTTGATAAAGGGATTAAAAGAAATCCCCAATATTCAGTTTTTAGGTGATCCAAAATATAAAACTGCCCTTGTTTCCTTTAATATGGCAGGGATTCATCCGAATGATTTAGGATTTATTTTAGCTAAAGAAAACGTTTGCGTACGCATTGGTCACCACTGTGCTATGCCACTTCACAATTATTTTAAAATGGCAGCCAGTTTGCGTGTTTCTTTTGGACTTTATAATACAAAAGAAGATGTTCAAACTTTTTTAAAGGCTTTTCATAAGGCAATAGGATTTTTCAAATGACAGAAGAATTGGAAGATTTTATTGAGATTGATTATAAAGCAACCGCAGGAGAGCCTTTAAAACGAGGAGCAAAAAAGGCTTCAAAGGACGATATTGTTGTGGCAATAAAATCTGTCCAAGATCCTGAATTGATGATTAATATTTATGATTTAGGTCTGATTTATGAAATCAATCAAAAGGAAAATGGGGATGTGGATATTGTAATGACGCTTACTTCCCCGACTTGTCCTTTGGCTGGGGATATGCCAAAAATGGTGGCAAATGCTGTTTCTTCTGTTCCCGGAACTGGTGTGATAACAGTAGAACTGACCTTTGATCCCCCGTGGGGATTGGATAAACTTTCTGATGAAATTAAACTTTCTTTAGGACTTTAATCTTCCTGAAATTCCTTAATATATTCAGGAATTGTTTCGGAATCATCAATTTCTTTTTCTTCTGTTTTTGGACTCATTGAAACAATCAAAGCCAAAACATTTTTTGCTATCTTAGGATCCGAGATTTTGATATAGGCACTGATTAAATCACGAATATCTTTATTAAGAAGAAGACTCATGTCAAATTCTTTTGCATTATCAGATAATGAAAGCTGTCCAGAAATTTTGCGAGGGCTTTTGTTTTTAGTATTTTCATCTAATTCTTCATAAAAATAAGCAACAGAAACGCCTAAAACTTGGGCAAGATCCCACAAGCGACTTGCTCCAATCCGATTCAAGCCTTTTTCATACTTTTGAACTTGTTGAAAGGTGATTCCTAGTTCGTCTGCCAATCGTTCTTGGCTGAGTCCAAGCAACGAGCGACGTAACTTTAAACGAGAACCAACATAAACATCAACTGGGTTGGGAGCCCCATCGGAAAGTCGGCCACGAACAGAACCATTTATAGACTTTATTTTTTTCATTTTATGTCTCCTTAAATACAACTATTACGTTTATTTTACATACCCTTTTATGAATTGTCAAGAAAAAAAGCAAAAAGATTAGAAAAGAAGTCATAAAATAATTATTGACTTTTTTGAAAAATAGTTCTATAATAACAGGCAGTTCTTTTTTTTAGGGTGGCGCACAATGACTTCTTTTTCAAAGATAGATGAAAACTCAGAAACACTGGATTCCAGAGTTTTATTGGCTCAGTTGATTGAACAAGGCAAAGAACGTGGCTTTTTGCTGGTTGAAAAAGTTAAGAAGCTAATTCCTCTGGAAGCACAAGAAAATGATAAGTGGGAAAAACTTGTTTCCACTTTTACAGAAATGGGAATTAATCTTGTCGATAAAACAGATGACATTATGGATGTCACAGAAAAACCCATTATTGAAGATCAAACACCAGAAGTTGCGACTAATACTCCGGAAACTTCTATTGTTTCAACGGTTTTACAGAGCATTAAAGATCCGGTTCGTCTTTATTTAAGAGAGATGGGATCTGTGGATTTGCTTTCCAGAAAAGGTGAAATCGCTATCGCTAAACGAATTGCCGCTGGTTTTAATGTAATGATGTATGGTTTAACCGAAACTGTTTTAACTTCAAAGTTACTGAATCAATGGCATATGGATTTGGCCGAAGGGCGTATTTTATTAAGAGAAGTAATTGATTTGGAATCCGCAATGGAATCAACTAAGATTCCTGTGGCCGAGGGAGTTCTTGAAGAAACCTCTAAAACATCTAAAAAAGTAGAGAAAGAACAGGGAGATTTATTTGAAAATGAAGATGAAAATTCATCAACAGATATAGAGGCTGAATCGGAAGAGGAAGAAGGTATTTTATCTTTGGATCAGATGGAAATAACATTGTTGCCTTCTACTTTAAATCTCTTGCAAAAAATTGATACAGATTTTAAAAAGTTTTTCCATCTTCAAAAAGAACTGCTAAAAAATAAAGAAAAAGCTGGTAAGGTGGATGCTTCTTCATTGAAAAAATACCGTGCAAAACAGGAAGAATTAATTACAGATATCAGGTCTTTACATTTGAACCCTGTTCATTTGGATTTATTGGTCACAAAAGTTAATGAAGTTAACTCTGCTTTAATGATGCAAGAGGGTCGTTTATTACGTTTAGCAAGCTCTTCTAAGATTGATCGAGATGAATTTTTGGATGCCTATAAAAAACATGAAGGTGATAAAACTTGGCTTAAAAAAGGAACAAAGCCGACGAATAAAAAATGGGCTGATTTTTGGGAAAAACATCGTCAAGAAGCTCGTGAAATTTATGAAAGCATTTTGAAAATTTCAGAAGAAATGCAAATGCCTATTTCTGAATTCCGGAATTTAGTAAACGTTGTTCGTAAAGGACGTCAAGAAATGAATAAAGCCAAGCAGGAAATGATTGAAGCAAACCTGCGTTTGGTTATTTCAATTTCAAAAAGATACATGCATCGCAATTTGCAATTCTTGGATTTGATTCAGGAAGGAAATATTGGATTGATGAAGGCCGTAGATAAGTTTGAATATCAACGCGGTAATAAATTTTCAACCTATGCTACCTGGTGGATTCGTCAGAGTATTACACGCGCTATTGCTGATCAAGCCAGAACTATTCGTATCCCAGTACATATGATCGAAACAATTAACAAGATGCTTAGAATGTCGCATCAGATGCAATTGGAAACGGGGCAAGAACCGACTCCAGAAGAATTAGCTGTTCGTTTAAACATGACACCGGAAAAAATTAAAAAGGTCATGAAAATTGCTAAAGAACCTATTTCTTTGGAAACACCAGTCGGAGATGAAGAAGATTCCCATTTGGGTGATTTTATTGCCGATAAAAATACGGTTCAACCCTTGGATGCAGCGATTCAAAGCAATTTGCGCCAATCTTGTACAGCAGTTTTATCCACTTTATCTCCGCGTGAAGAACGTGTTTTACGTATGCGCTTTGGAATTGGGATGAACACAGATCATACATTAGAAGAAGTGGGGGCTCAGTTTGCTGTGACCCGTGAACGTATTCGCCAAATTGAAGCAAAGGCGCTACGCAAATTAAAGCATCCTTCTCGTTCTAGAAAACTTCGTACTTTCTTAGAAGATTTATAAATTTTTCTTGACAACTCCTTCAAAAGGCTTTACACTTTCTCCTATAAAAAGGAGGAGTTGTGGTTATTTCATCTTTATCTAGAACGATTAAATGGGAAGGTTTATCTTTGGTCAC
>JAGCFA010000068.1 GCA_017650375.1 Alphaproteobacteria bacterium
AAACGAAAATCGCTGCGCGTCACACCACGGGCACCCAATACTGTATGCATTTTTTCTGCATACCGACACAATTTCTTTTGTATTGCAGAAGTAACAGGTGCAGGGATTAAATGTTGAACAGCGCCTGTTTGGTATTTATTTTTAAAATCATACCATCCTTTTTTGGGTTTCAGCTCTAATGTCCCCAGCGCCTTACCATCTAATACTGCCACAGAAAGTTCACGACCAGGAATATATTCTTCCACCAAAAATTTTTTACCTTTGGGCCATTTCACTTTCTTTCGATCACTTTCTTTTAATACAACATTTACACCAATAGAAGAACCTTCATCGTTGGGCTTCACTACCAAAGGTAATTTCATTTTTTGAAATTCTTCCTTCGTTTTCAGTCCTCCTTTGGCAACGGGCACTTTGGCTTGCGTGGCTATCTGACGTGTCATTTCTTTATCCATCCCAAGACTGGACGCCAGCACTCCTGAATGTGTATAAGGAATTTTCATCCAATTCAACACTCCTTGGATACAACCATCTTCCCCACCTTTGCCATGCAAGGCATTAAAAACAACATCTGGTTTAAAAATTTTTAACTGTTTAATCAGCATCCCCAAATCTGCAGTAACATCAATGGCTTTTGCTTGATAGCCCAAATTTTGAAGGGCCATCATCACGCCTTTTCCTGAATACAAAGAAATGCTTCGTTCAGAGGAAATCCCGCCCATTAAAACAGCAACTTTCATTTTCTTCCCAGACATTGAACCTCCCATTCCAATTGGATTCCTTCTTTTTGGGAAACAATGATGCGCAGCTCTTCCACAAAATTTTCCAGCTCTGTGGCGGTTGCCCCATTATTCACCAAAAAATTGGCGTGTTTAGCCGATAATTCGGCCTTTCCTTTTTTATACCCCTTTAATCCACATTTTTCAAGTAAAAAACCAGCAGAAGTATTTGACGGATTTTTAAAAGTAGAACCAGCTGTCCGAACACCTTTGGGTTGAGTTGCCATACGCTTGGCATGATATTCATCCATCAAAGCCTTTATTTTATCAGTCGTTTCTTTTCCTGTCGCCTGTAAAATTGCTCCTAAAAAAATTCCCTTTTGAGCCCAAGGAGAATAGCGATAATCCCAATCAGAAAAATCAGAAATCGTTTTTGTGTTCCCCCGAAAATCTGTAAAAAAAACTTCTTCCAACAAATCGGAAAGTTTTCCCCCAAAAGCTCCTGCATTAGAGGAAAGTCCGCCCCCTAAAGTCCCCGGAATTCCTTCCATAAATTCTAAACCAGTAAGTCCTGCTTCACATGCGACACGGGCTATATCCATCAATTTTGCCCCAGCACCAACCATCATTTTATCGCCTTGCACTGTTACCTTCTGAAAGCCTTTTCCTAATTTTAAAACAACGCCTTCAATACCGCCATCACGAATAAGAACATTACTCCCCGCCCCTAAAACAGTAATGGGACTTTTGGAATTTTTTAAAAAAGAAATTAAATCGTCTTGATTTTCAACTTCGGCAAACTGGTCAGCCCTTCCCCCCACACCCAACCAGGTGTGTTTTGATAAATCATAGTCGGGGATAAGCGTCAAGGTCATTTTTTAAGCGCCTCCAATAATTCGGGGATATGCCGTGAAAGTGAACCAGCATTCAAACATACCACTGTATCACCTGATTGCACAAAATGTGCCACATCCCGCGCAAAATTTGTTTCGCTTGTTTTGTAAATGTGTTTATAAGAAGGTAGCATTTCAGCCACAAACTTGTCGGCCATCACCCCTTCTATCACGGGGTCACCTGCTGAATAAACATCCGTCACGAACAGAGCGTCCACCCCTTCAAAGGCTGTTTTAAAATCCGTCCATAAATCTTGGAATCTGGTATAACGGTGCGGTTGGAAAACAGCAACTAAACGTCCTGAAACATGTTCTTTAAGAGCAGACAATGTCGCCTTGATTTCAGTTGGATGGTGCGCATAATCATCATAAACAGCCACTTCCTGTTCAGTTCCACGCAAAGTCAAACGCCGTTGAATCCCCATGAAATCCGCCAAAGATTTTTTAATAATTTCCCTATCCAATTTCAAAAATTCACCCACAGAAAAAGCTGCCAGCGCATTTAAAATATTATGCTTTCCCATTAAAGAAATAGCGACATCTGAAATCTTTTCAAAACCTTCCACTTGGCGCACATAGACATCAAAAACAGAACCTCCTTGCACCACGCGCACATTATCAGCGTGCACATCAGCTGTTTTGGAAAAACCATACGTCATCACTTTTCTGTTTTTAATTTCAGGTAAAATTTCACGCACCACAGGATGATCCACGCACACAACACACACACCATAAAAAGCCGTTTGATTCAAAAAAGTCTGATAAGCCATTTTTTCACGGTCAAAGGTTTTATAATAATCCATATGTTCAGGTTCAATATTTGTCACAACCGAAATCGTACTGGGAAGCTTTAAAAAAGAACCGTCTGACTCATCTGCTTCTGCCACAATCCACTCCCCTGAGCCTGCCCCTGCATTAGATCCTTTTGCATTTAAAATCCCCCCGATAATAAAACTGGGATCCATATTCGATGACACCAACATATGCGCAATTAAGGAAGAAGTCGTCGTTTTACCGTGTGATCCAGAAATACTGATACTTTTTTTAAAGCGCATAAGTTCTGCCAACATTTCTGACCGATGAGCCACCGGAATTCCCAGTCTTTGTGCTTCCAATAATTCAACATTATCAGGGTGAATAGCAGAAGAAACAACCACCGCTTCCACGCCTTTTAAATGATTTTCATCATGCCCGATAAACACTGAAATCCCCATTTTTTGAAGACGCATGGTATTTGCATTTTCCACATTATTGGAACCTTGCACTGTTACCCCAAAGGTTGGCAACATTTCTGCAATAGCGCTCATCCCAATACCACCAATGCCGATAAAATGGACCTTTTTTAACGGGAAATTCATTTTTGAAAAGCCCCCTGTTCAATCAAACGCACCATTTGTTCCGCCACATCTGGATGGCCTAAAGAGGCTGCGATTTTTGCAGCTCCAATCAATTCATCTGGATTCATAATCAATTCTTCCAACCGCTTAGTAAAGGCATCCACGTCAAAGTCCTTTTCTTGGATAAGCCACCCTGCCCCCGCTTCTGCAAATTGACGCGCATTTTCAAATTGATGGTTATCAGCAGAGGTTGGAAGAGGCACATAAATTCCTGGACGACCAATCACAGCTAATTCAGCCAATGTAGAAGAACCTGCTCGACCAATAACAAGGTTCGATTTTACCAATAAATCCGGCATATTATCAAAAAAGGACTGAACTGTTGTTCCGTAAAATCCCGCATTTTGATACATCTTTTGAAGTTCATCCACATCTTCTGGGCGAGCTTGCTGAGTGATTTTCAAATTAGCTCGAATGTTTTCCGGCAATTTCAACAACGCTTTTGGAAGTTCACGACTTAAAAAACGTGCACCTTGACTGCCTCCAAAAATCAGCAGATTAAACACCGAATCCATCGGATAGGGACTATTTTGTTTTTCTTGAATTGCTGGCCGTACCGGTTGCCCTACCAAGAAAGTAGAAATACCTGTTGGAACTCTTTTTGTTTCGGCAAAAGCTGTCGCTACAAACTTCACCTTTTGAGCCAATAAACGATTAGCACGTCCCAAAACAGCATTTTGTTCATGAACAGCAGTCGGAATGCGTAAAACTTGTGCTGCCAGTACAGCTGGCAAAGAAGCATAACCACCTACGCCAATCACCAAGTCGGGCTTTTGACGCATCATAAACCACGCAGATTGATATAGTCCCACAATTAATTTAAACATCGCCCTGATTTTACCAAAGAAACTCTGTCCGGTAACTGAAGCCGCGGAAATAATATGTGTTGGAATTTCAGTGAGCTTTCTGTATTCTGCCCCACGTTTATCTGTGATAAAATAGACTTCATATCCAGCGTCCACCAATCCCTTAGCAATAGATTCCGCTGGAAAAATATGCCCCCCCGTTCCCCCTGTGGTAATAATAATTTTTTTCATTCAAGACCCCTTGAAAATGTATGCCCGTGTGTCAGGCTTAAAATTAAACCAAAAGCAAACGCCACCGACACCAATGACGATCCTCCGTACGAAATAAATGGTAAAGTCATCCCTTTGGTTGGAATCAAATTTAATGTGGATGAAATATTAACTAATGATTGAAATGTAATCTGAGTCAATAATCCTGCCGTTGCCAATTGCGAAAATAAATTGTTTTCAGCACGAATCAATTTGGTTACATGCCACACCAAAAAGGCAAAAATTAAAATTACACAAGCCGTAATTAAAAACCCAAATTCTTCAGCAGATACTGCCATAATAAAATCGGTATGGGCATCAGGCAATTCATATTTTACTATCCCTTCCCCAGGACCTTTTCCAAACCAACCTGCACTTTTTAAAGTTGCCATAGATTTTTCCACTTGATAAGGAAGTCCGTCTTCATGATTAAAGAAATTTAAAATACGAGTACGCACATGTTCCAAAAATAAAAAAGCCATCCCAACTGCACCTGCTCCACCTGCTACCAAAAAGCCAACAACCCATTTAGGAATTCCAGATAGAAAAAGTTCCACGGCAAATATAACACCTATGGTAAGAAGCATTCCAAAATCAGGTTGAAGCCATAGCAAAAAGCAAATGATTCCCGCTAAAATAAAGGCAATCAAACGCCCATAGGTATGTTGAATCAAACGACCCTTTGCTAACAACCAACCACACACGACAGCGAACGCGGGCTTTACAAATTCAGAAGGTTGAATACTGACACCAAATAAAGAAATCCACCGCCGCGCCCCCTTCACTTGAGGTCCCACAAAAACCAAAAGCATTCCCAAAATGCCCCCTATCAAGACAAGATAGCAAAGGCGTCTGGCCCACTGAATAGGAAGAAGTGCTGTCCCCATCAAAACGGTAATTGCAATCGGAACAAAAGCTAAATGCTTAATAATAAAATGTGTCCATTGTAAATCCGTTTTTTTCGCAACTGCAGGACTGGCAGCCAATGTTAAAAAAACACCACAAAACAACAATAAAAAAGCTGCATAAATCACATCTTTGTCCAAGCTGCGACTTTGCTCAATAATCTTCTTTTTTAATTGTTGCCAAAGTTTTTTCATCCTTACCTCAACTTTAATGTCGCAACAGCAGCTAAAGCTAACAAAATGGACATAATCCAAAAACGTACAACAACCGTTGTTTCACTCCAACCCAATTTTTCAAAATGGTGATGAATAGGAGCCATTAAAAAGACACGTTTTTTACGCAATTTATATGAGCCAACTTGAATCATCACTGAAAGTGCTTCGATGACAAAGATCAATCCTGAAATTGTCAATACAATTTCGTGCTTCGTAGCCACAGCAATTGCCCCCAAAAAACCACCCAATGCCAGCGATCCTGTATCACCCATAAAAACTTGTGCTGGATGAGCATTATACCATAAAAAGCCTAAAGTTGCCCCGACTAAAGCGCCACCCATTACCGTCATTTCACCTGCATCTTTGATATAATGAATTTGCAAATAAGATGCATAATCTACACGTCCCACTAAATAGGCAATCACCATAAATACCAATGTGGACATGATTACAGGAAGACTGACTAATCCATCCAATCCATCTGTCAAATTAACTGCATTAGAAGTTCCCACAATTACAATCAAAACGAAGGGGATATAGAAAAAGCTCATATCAATAAAGAAATTTTTGAAAAACGGGACAGTTAAAATGGTTCCCATTGAACCTGTCAGATAAATAAGCCCTAAACACACAATACCCGCAATGGTAAACTGCCAAAATAATTTCTGCCGACATGTTAAACCGTCACTGCTATGTCTTGTCAGTTTTGTGTAGTCATCTACAAAACCTGTTAACCCCATCCCTAAAAAAGCAAATAATAAAATCCAGATATATGGATTCATTACATTTGCCCATAAAAGAGTTGACACAGTTCCTGTAATTAAAATCATCAAACCACCTAATGTTGGCGTCCCTTTTTTAACCAGATGAGTCTGAGGACCGCAGGAACGAATAGGCTGTTCTGCCTGTTTAGCCTTTAGCCATCGAATCAGACGAGGCATAAAAATAAGCGTTAAAATGAAGGCTGTTAGCAGCGCACCACCTGTTCTAAAAGTCAAATACCGAAACAGATTTAAAGCACTCACTGATTCTTTGAAAAACGACAACCAATAAAGCATCTTACTTTCCTTTCATTTTTTCAACAAGCCGATAAAGCCCTGTTCCATGCGAAGATTTAACTAAAATAATATCTCCTTCGCGAACAAAACCATTCAGGGATTCTAATACCTTTTCTGGTGTTTCTGACCAAAATCTTTGGATATTTGTCGGTAGGACTTCAATCATCTTTTTCATCAAAGGTCCTGTTACAAAAACCCCTTGAATACCATTTTGCTCTAAAATAGACGCTAAGTCAAGATGATTTTTTTCAGTTTCTTCCCCTAATTCCAACATATCTCCTAAAACTGCTATTTTGCGTCCTGAATAAAGCCCCAGCATTTGAATAGCCGCCTTCATTGAACCAGGATTTGCGTTATAAGAATCATCTATTAGAATTATTTTTTGCCCATTCAAAACAATTTCTTCAGTTTTTCCTCGACCAGCGAGCGGGGTTAAAGTTTCCAACGTTTGAACGGCTTGATGCACACTTGCTCCCACTGCATCTACAACTCCTAAAACAGCTACTGCATCCAAAGCATAATGTTTGCCAACGAAATTCATCTGAAATTCAATTTGTTCCCCAAACAACATTGCTTTAACTTTTTGTCCTTTTGATTGCGCAGAAACACGTTTCAATTGACAATCTACACCTTCTTTTTCCCCAAATTTAACTAAACGACGAACCCCAGCAATGACTGCTTGATCTAATAAAATTTTAGCCATCGAAGTATCTGCATTGATAACCGCTGTCCCATTTTTATTTTGAAAATCAAAAACATGGGCTTTTTCCATGGCTGTCATTTCCAGCGTCTTAAAAAACTCTTGGTGTGCCGGTAAAATATTGGTGATAATACTGACATCCGGACGCACAAAATCAGAAAGTTCTGCCATTTCCTCTGAATGACTAATCCCCATCTCTATCACTGCATATTCTGTATTCGACGGCATGTTAGCCAATGTTAAAGGAACACCCAAATTACTGTTTAAGTTGGCTTTTGTGATGAAAGTTTTTCCTTGTGCAGATAAGCACGATCCTAACATTTCCTTAACTGTTGTCTTACCCGAGCTACCCGTTACACCTATTACCTGAGCAGTCGTACGCATTCTGGAAAAACGAGCCAATGCGAACAAAGCCTCTTTTGTATCTAACACTACTATTTGTTTTTCTTCCGGAATATACGCCAAGGGATGATTAACAACACACGCAGATGCGCCAGCCATAACAGCATTTTTTACAAATTCATGACCATCTCGAGCCCCTCCTGTTAAAGCTATGAATAAATCACCCGGTCGCACTTCTTTGGAATTAAATGTTACTCCGTAGACATTGATATACTGAGGAATATCTGTCCCAAATACCATTTGTAATTCTTGTGCTTGCCACAAGGGACGTTCCATCAAATTCTTGAGGGCTAATTCTGCTTCAATTCTGTCATTAAAGGGAAATTCAACATCTCCGATTTTTTGACCTGATTCATGGCCTTTTCCTGCTAAAATCAAAACATCCCCTTCTTTCAAATCAGCCACAGCATGACGGATAGCTTCTGCTCGAGTTTTTTCCTCTATTCCTTTCGGACAAGCTGCCAAAATTTCGCTGCGAATCGTTGTAGGATTTTCTGACCTTGGATTATCATCCGTCACATAAACAATATCAGCCAAATCATTAGCTATTTTTCCCATTTGAGGGCGTTTGCCTTTATCACGATCCCCCCCACAACCAAATAAGCAAACCAAATGGTTCTTCGTGTGAGCCCGCAAAGAGTTTAAAACGTGTTCCAAACCATCTGGAGTATGTGCATAATCCACAAAAACCAAAGCTCCGTTTGGCGTTTTTCCTATCAATTCCAAACGGCCTGCCGGTGCTTTTAAGTTTGGAAGAGCTTTTGTTAAATCCGTCCAGTTTGCACCCAAAGCACGACATAGCCCCATAGCCGCCATCAAATTCATTGCTTGGAAATCCCCAAAAATAGGAATTTCAACAACTATCTTTTCTCCCTCTACTTCAAAGGTAATCCTTTGCCCGTTTTCTGTTGGTTCTTGTTTTATCAGACACAAAGTTTCCCCATTTGTCCCGTAGGAAATAATTTTTTCTCCATGAGTTTCCGCCAATTTTTTTAATGTATCGTATTCCGGAATATCTGCATTTAGAACAGCTGTACTTCCTGCGCTCAAAACTTCAGAAAATAAATTCTTTTTAGCATCAAAATAGTTTTCAAATGTTTTATGATAATCTAAATGATCACGAGTTAAATTAGTAAAAGCACCTGCTACCAATTTTTGTCCCACCAAGCGCCCTTGATCCAACCCATGACTGGATGCTTCCATCGCCACTACCTGAACACCATCCGCTTGCAATTTTGCTAAAGTTTGTGCTAGTTCTTTCGGGGGTAAAGTCGTCATCGCTCCATCCATATGTCCACCAAGTCCATCAATGCCGATTGTCCCAAGACTCACTGCTTTGACAGCGCATAAATTCATCAATTGTTGCACAAAATAAACAGTGGAAGTTTTGCCGTTTGTTCCTGTTACCGCTACTTTTTTTAAATTTTCAGAAGGCCATAAAAGCGAACAGGCCATTGCTAATTCACGACGAACATCTGCCACCACACGTACAGGAATATCTGCTTTTATTTCATGGTCTGCTACAATTGCCGACACTCCTTTTTCTATCGCTATTGGAATAAAGTCAGCACCATCCACTTTTGTTCCTTTAATTGCAAAAAAAGCAGAACCTTCTTTGACTTCACTTACTCGTTCCGTAACATCCGAAATTTTATTTTTTTTAAGCCATTCTTTCAGTTCCATTTTCATTTCCTTTTCTTATGCGCCAAAGAACGTTCCAACGCCCGTTCAATATATCCAGGCTGTTTCAATTCTGTGATTGGCTTTATTCCAAAATAGGGAGCAATTTCCTCGATAATTTGGAGACCAGTTGCTTTTGCGTTCCAACCAGCAGTATTAAACATTTTTGTTTCTTTTACTTTCTTGGGATCATCATAGGAAACCAAAACAATATATTTCGGGTCAGTCATTGGAAAAACACCCACAAAACTAGTCCTTAAAGATCCTTCTACATATCGTCCATTTACTAACGTTTGTCTGGAGCCGGTCTTTCCACCAACTGCATATGCCGCAATAGGAGCATTGTCCGGTAAATCCCAATTGACTACAGACCACATCATATGACGCATCTTTTTGGAGGTATCCTCTGAAATAACACGCATTTCCGTTTTACCTTCATTTCCCCCCTTTATAAATGTAGGAGCATGATATACCCCACCGTTGACTAAAGCTGCCACTCCGGCAATCAGGTGCAGTGGGGTTACAGAAATACCATATCCATAGGCCAAACGTGATGATTCTACTTCATTCCATTTTTCTTTTTTAATATACTGAGGTTGTCCCCGTTCAGGTAAAGCAATCGGCAATTTTTCATAAAATCCAAAACGACCAAAAAATTCTTTTTGATTTTCCCATCCAATCTTCAATCCAATTTGTGCCGATCCAATGTTGGATGAATGAATCAAAATTTCCGTTACCGTCAAAGGACGATTTTGTCCACGATAATCTTCAATAGCTTTAGCCCCCTTTAATTTCAATGGTTTAGAAGCGTCAAAAATATCATCTATTTTAATTATTTTGCTATCTAATCCTAAAGCTGTATTAAACAGCTTGAAAACGGATCCAAATTCATACGTTCCTAACGTCGCCTGATTAAATCGTTCTTTTCCCGCTTTTCCTGCCGGTACGTTTGGATTGTAATCAGGTAATGAAACCGAAGATAAAATTTCTCCTGTTTTAATATCCATTACCACCGCTAAACCGCCTTGTGCTTTAAATTTTTCGATTCCCTTTACTAAAGCAGTTCGTGTCATTTCTTGGACAGAAGTGTCAATAGATAATTGCACATCTTTTTCTAACAATTCTGTATCATAGGCTTTTTCAATACCCGCAATCCCGATATTATCGATATCTACTCCGCCTAACAGATGTGCTACTAAATTTCCTTGGGGATATACACGTTTTTCACCCTTTGTTTCCGCCAAAAAATGATATCCTAACCAATTGATCGCCGACCTTTCTTTAGGGGTCAAATTACGTTTGATATATTTAAATCCGGCATTTGAAGTAATCTTATTGTAAATGCTTTCTTCATCAATATCAGGCAAAGCAGAATGAACCTTGGCCGCGATTTCTTGGGGATCTCCTTTAACAAGCATAGGATCAACCGATAAATCCCATGTGGGTAAACTTGTTGCCAAAATAATCCCTTTTCTGTCCACAATATTATGGCGCGCCAATGTGTAATTACTCTTTGTCTCCATATGCAAAGAACGCGGTTCATAATGCATAACTGTTAGATAAAATAACCGACCAATGATAAGCGCATACACTGATAAAAAGCAACAGGCAATAAATCCCATTCGACCAGCAGCTGTTTTTAATTGACGTCTGGTTGTCATATCCAAATAACGCCACTTGTCTTGTTTTTGAAGAGGGATTTCTTGTCCAGGAAAATAAAATGCTTCTGTTTTTTTTCTAAACATCTTTTTCTCCTGATGAATGAGGAAGTCTGTTTTCTAATTCTTTAGGTGAAACAATTTGTTTAGCCTGCATTGGCTTTAGGTTTGTTTCTTTTATTAATTCCCGCATATGTTGAGGATCTGTTAAAACAGCCCAATCTGCTTGTAATAAATGTAGCTCCCGTTTATCGTCAATAATTTGTCGACGCAGTAATTCTAATTTTTTTTCTTGTTCTGCAACATGATATTTCAATAAAAACATCCCTACCCCAGACAGAGTAGCAATCATTAAACAAAGGATGTTAAAAGTTCTTTGTTTCATAGACTTTTCTCCGTTCTGATTCCCCAACGCAGTTTTGCTGAATGGGCTCGTGGATTTTGATCAAGCTCTTTTTTATCTGCTTCAATCGGTTTTTTATTGGGCAATTCAAAAATGCCTTTGACAACTTGTGATTGGGGCGCATATTTATTTTGGTGGGTTAATTTTCCACTGTTTTCTTTAAAAAATTCCTTCACAATTCGATCCTCTAAAGAATGAAAAGAAACAACAACCAAACGCCCCCCCGTTTTTAAAATCTTGGGACTTGCTAATAAGGCTCTTTCCAGCTCACCTAATTCATCATTAACAGCTATCCGCAAAGCTTGAAAAGAACGCATAGCGCTATCTGATCCATCTTTAGGACGTGGCATTACTGAATGAATAATTTCTGCCAATTGCAAAGTCGTTGTTACCGGACGAGCATTGACAATAGCTTTGGCAATTTTACGAGAAGCCTTTTCTTCCCCATAACGATATAAAATATCAGCCAATTTATTTTCAGGCCAATTATTCACTATATCAGCAGCACAAATTCCTTCAGTGCTCATCCGCATATCCAAAGGACCATCCAGACGAAAAGAAAAACCACGTTCTGGCGTATCAATTTGCATGGAAGAAACCCCTATATCTAACACGAAACCATCTACAGGTGTTGTCACATATTGATCCACTTGACCAAAACAATCTTGAATAAAAGTAAACCGATTACCAAATTCCTTTTTAAATTTTTCTACTGTTGGTAGGACCGTTTTATCTCGATCAAAAGCAATCACACTTGCTCCTGGATTTGCTTCTAAAATAGCTCTTGTGTACCCGCCGGCACCAAAAGTACCGTCCACAAAAACACCTCCTTTTTTAGGAGATAAACATTTCATGACAGCAGATAAAAGCACTGGAATATGCTTCGGCATTTTGAACAATCCTTTTCTTTTAGAAGAAGTATAGCCTAAAAAGTGCCGAAATAGCAAGCGTTTTTTTATTCGCTAAATTTTTTCCCAGCAACCATTGCCCAGTGTGTTTTGGACTGGCACATATACCAAGAATGATTTCCTTTTGTGCAAGAATCAATCACCAACCACAGAAGCGGTTCCTTGGCTGTTGTTACGCATATATTTTTCTTCTTGCCCACCAAGGTTCTTAATTCCCTACAAACTTTATCGGGAGATCCGCTTAAATATCTGTCCTTACTTAACAACGCGGAATCAAACAAAAACTGTTTTGTGTTATCACGCCTTTCATTGTTTGTCTTGCACTGTTTTCTAGCCTCCCAAAGATCTCCTCTATTGATTGCATCTTGGAATTTAGGATAAGTTTTCTTATATTGACCCACCCCCAAATTATACATCAAGTCAACAATAACTAGCCGTACAGACGGCGGTAATTGGAATAAATTTCTATGATGTTCATAGGCATTTTTCACAAAAAATTCTGCCGCTGTTTTATTGATCTTATCTAATGTCTTAGATGGCATAAGAATAATGGAATTCCTCCACTTTTTATCAGTGTTTTTAGGACAATTTCCTCCACATGCCTTTAAACTGATGATTTCCACTGAGGCTACTTCTTTAAATGAAGTATTTGGGGATGTCCAATCTGCATTTGCTATTTTAAATAAGCGTTCCTTATTTTCCAAAGAAAACACATGCCCTTTTTTAGGGGTTACCTTCAATGCCGTCAGATTGTCTAATTCTTTAAAATCTTTAAAATGAACTCCGCATCCCACAGTCATATTGCCCGTTTTTCCATAATAACAATAAGGAAGATTTCCTTCCAATTGTTCACACAGAGGCATATACTCTTTTATCAGTGCATCACATTGACTTTGTTCTTTCTGGGTTATTTTGAGAGGCTCTTTAGGGGCGACTTCAGCCACCGCCGGAGCACCGGCTACAAACAAACTGGCAGCCCCTAGCAAAGAACGAAGAGTTCTGTTTTTTTTGAGCCTTGAGAACATTAATTTAATTCCTCAGGTTTAAACCACAAATTGATTTCACGTTCTGCACTGGCCGGACTATCTGATCCGTGCACAGAATTATGTCCCTTGCTTTCAGCATATTTTTTACGGATAGTGCCTTCAGCTGCCTCAGCAGGGTCTGTCTTACCCATTAAATCACGCCAAGCTTGGATAGCGTTTTCTTTTTCTAACACTTGCACAACAATCGGACCAGAAGTCATAAACTCCACCAATCCTTCAAAGAAAGGCTTCCCTTTATGTTCAGCATAAAAGGTTTCAAATTGATCACGTGTTGCATTCACGCGCTTAGAAGCCACAATCTTGAAACCATTTTGTGTAATCATTTCATTGATTTTATCTTCCAAATGACGAGCCGTCGCATCTGGTTTAATAATACAAAAAGTACGTTGAATCATTTCATTTTCCTTTCTTTTTAAGTTTTTTTGTTGTTTTCTTTGATGAAGAAATTTTACTTTTTTCTCTTGAAAAAGTCAAGGGACTGAACAGCATCCATCCGCCAAAAACTATAAATATTAACGGGAGAAAAAGCCAAACTTTGGATTCTTTAATTTCTAAGGCTTCTTGATTGGAGTACAAAAATTGATTGATTTGATTGGCGCGTTTTTCATGCGTTGAATAAGAACTAGATGAGCTACTAAACAAGCGTTGATTTCCAAAATTGGTCTGTAAAACAACATAATATGTTGTACTGTCCCCTTCATCGTCATGACTTGTCTGACTTTCAACAGAAGCTCCAAGCAAATCATTTAAATATAATTTAGATTTTGTCTTGTAATCCCATTCCCATATATGCTGCGCCTGAATTTCACATTCCCCCGTCATTTTAGAACAAGTAAATTTACCAACAGTCAAAAGGGTCATGACGAGAAAACCAATCCCAACAAACGCAATTCCCATAAAAATATTTTTACCTGTTCTTTTATTTCTACTCTTTTGGGGTTTAACCTCCTTAGAAACTATTTTATTCTTGTCTTGAACACGGATGGGGATACGAGAACAAAAACAACAAAAAGCCATTGCCAACCAAAAAATACCACCTACAATAGCTATCGATCCCATATAAAAACAAATTAATGAGGCCACTATCAAAATCCCTCCAAAAATCAACCGTTCTTTTCGTGTTGCCGGTCTTAAATTTTTCTGATTTCTTTTATATTCCTGTCGAACAACAGAAATGGCCTTTTGTATTTCATTTCCTCTTTTTAATTTTTCCGTTTGTTGTTTGGGAATGAGCGCTAATAATAAAAATGGAATAGCCAATATCCCATAAAAAATACAGCTCACAAGTATTTCAATCAAAAAAGTGGCACCCGATAGAATTGATACAACAGTTAAAACAATACACAAAAAAATTATCCCAACCACACCCAACAAAACTTTCAGACGCGACTTCCGGCTATACTGTGTTAAAAAATTAAAAACAGGTGTAATATTCATTTTTCCTCCTCTTTTTAAGATTTTATAACATAGCTTTTTATGAATTACAAGATTAAATTTTTGACTTTTAATTAGAAAGAATTTAAAATACCTTTAAAAGGAGAAAATGAATGAAAAAGCTTTTAATCGCAACGCATAACGAACATAAATTACAAGAATTTCGTCTAATTTTGGAACCATTGGGAATTGAAGTGGTTGGAGCCGATGAACTTCATATTCCAGATTGTGATGAATCGGGAACAATTTTTCATGAAAACAGTTTACAAAAAGCCCTGTGGGCAATGCGACATGCCAATCTACCAACTTTGGCCGATGATTCTGGTCTTTGTGTTCATGCTCTAAATAATGAACCAGGAGTTTTTTCTGCTCGCTTTGCCGAAAAAAACGGGGGATATCAAAATGCTTTCAAAATTCTATTTCAAAAATTAAAAGATACTTCTGATTGGTCTGCCCATTTTACCTGTTGTTTATGTTTGGCTATCCCTGACAAAGAGCCTTTGTTCTTTGTGGGAAACGTTTCAGGAAAACTAACAAACAAACCCAATGATTCTCAATCACATTTCGGATATGATCCTATTTTTATTCCGGATGGCTTTGATAAAACCTTTGGCGCTTTACCGGCAACCACCAAAAAGGATTTATCCCATAGGGGACGTGCTGTATCAGAACTTATCGCCTATTTGAAAGATAAACCTTTATAAATAATCTATTCTTTTGGACAATAGAGAAAATAAAAAAACTTCTTATATCAAAAGAGTAATCTTTTATAAAGGAGGTCTTATGAAAAAAGCATTACTTTTAGGAACACTCTGCCTGATTTGTGCAGGCTTAGCCAACGCTGAGACGGTTTCAGGAGAAGTGGTTAAAGCCAAAAAAAATATGATTGTCATTCAAACAGACGATGGGGAAAAAATGGCCCTTCATACAACAGACAATACCAATTATCGTCAGAAAAAAATCTCTCGCAAGGGAAAAATGAAAAAAGGCAAGATAACACCTGCCGATACTTATTATGAACCCATGGTGGAAGAGGATGATTGGGTTGAAGTAACTTATACGCCGGCCACAAATGAAATGCAAAGTGCAGAAGTTCAAGAAGTTATCGTTTATGATAATTAAAGAACAAATATCAAAAAACCGTCCTTTCCTGGGCGGTTTTTTTTAAAACCAATGCATCTTCTTGATGAAAAGGACCTGGCAAACCAAAAAGCCCGCCAAAATAAAACAAATCAAAACGAAACCATAGGGATTTTCACTGAAAGGAATTCCCCCAATATTAGCCCCCAATAAGCCTGTTACAAAAGACAATGGTGTAAAAATGACCATGATCATACTCATTAGATACATAATTTGACTGATGTTTGTATTCGTTTTGGCGTCTAATTGATCTTGAGTAACAGACGAATGATCCCGCGCAAAATTTAATTTTTCCACAGCAACAGCCAAATCATGTGCCAAGGTATGTAAATGTGATTTATCCTCTTCTGAAAACAGAGCCAGATGAATTTTTTCCAATGTCTGCATAATCTCTTGCTGAGGCGCTAAAAAGCGTCGAAAGCTGACAATCAAATGGCGCAAATGTGATAAATCCTCGCGCAATTTTTTATCTTGGCGAATCCCCACTTCCTCTATCACACGATCCTCCAAATCATCCGCCTGTTCAGCAATATCTGCCAAAGAGGCCTTGATTTTTTGAATCATATGGCGAGCCAACAAAGTAAAACAGGTTGGGATATTCTTAGGTCCACGTTTGCGCCGTAACAAATCTAAAACTTCGGCCACTGCTGCTACCGGTTGATCTGCTACGGTAATCAAGCGATTTTTGGTGAGCCAAATATGTACTGCCACCATATCATCATCAGCATTTTTATTGACATTCAATCCTCGTAAAGTCACCAACAAGCCATTTTTATAACGTACACAACGGGGAGTTGTTTCTGTATTGGACAAATGCTCCACAATCGGAGCAGAAACTTTTTGGGTTTTATAATGGTTTAATTTTTCAGAGGTTTCATCATCTAAATGAATCCATAAGGGCCTTTTTTCGTTCGCCAGCTTCTTTTGCAAGGGAACTTTTTTTGCTCCTCCCTTTCTATCCAAAATAACGGCAAACGATGTCTGTCCCATATCTCCCCCTTTTATTACCGGATTATTCAATACAACAATCCACAGCTTTCTTAATCACGGATTTTAATTTACCAAACATAGAATTATCTGGTGTTTCTTCTTTAACCAGTTGAACAGCTGCTTTAATTTGCTTGACTTCTTCTTGTACTTTTTCCAAGGATTCTGGTTGCCATTTGGTGCCATCAATATTTACTAAGTTCATATTGAGTCCCCAGAAAAGGCAATATAAATCATAAGCTTGTGTAAAAAGTTTATAAGCTTCTTCTTTGTGTCCCATGGATTGTTGTTTTGTTCCAACTTCCATCAAACGCATGCTGGTTGCCAATAAATGTTTAGAAATACACCATACTTCACCTTCATAAGACGGAATGATTTTCAACATCAAATTTTTGCGCAGCTCTCGAACTTCTTGAACCAAATCGTAAAAGCCGGTTTTACCCGTTTTAGCTCCGGAAAAAATCAGATGCTCTTCTATGGAAATCAAATTCATAATGGCAATAGTCAAATCCTGATCCGAAGATAAATCTTTCGGATTTTTTTTCTTAGCCGCATCTACACGTTCGACAAATTCTTTAACTGATTCAGCTTTCTTTTGCATCATTTTTCTCCTTTAATTTAAAATAAACACTTCTTGGCAATCACACAAGCTTGTTCCCCAAAAAATATAACAGACTAAGGCATCGCATAAAATAGGCACCAAAACCTTTTCAAAGGGGAAATGCGCATGCCCGCCATTTTTTTCCTTCATCCAGGCATATAAATGAACGCCTCCAATATGTGCTAAAGCCCCGCATAAAGTTGCTAATAAAAACGAATCAATGTACAGCAGATGCCAATGCAGCATGGGTTTGTATTCTAATGTATTAACATAAATGAATCCGACAGATGCCAAAGACAAAAGCATCAACAGAAAATTGCGTCCTTTAAATGTCCAATTTCTTTTTTCAAAAAAGCGAATCAACCAGTATCCGGCAACAGCTAACAAAGCCCCAAATAAGACACCAACCACTTCATCTTTCACACCCAACTTACGGGCAACCCCAAGAGAAGCTCCCAAAACCAATGGGCACAACGTTGTACAGGCAGGATTCGCTTTCACAGCCGTTGCAAAAGCTAAAACAAAACCGAAAAGACCAATTTTTTTCATCAAAACTCCTTTTGTTATCAATTTTTTAGCATACTTTTTTTAAAATTGCAACAGCTTTTTATCACTGGCTGACCCAAATCACACGAGCCATCCAGACAATATCATTCGGAGATAAAACAACGTCTTCACAGGCCGGATTCAACGACTTCAATTCCACTTGGTTCAGCGAGCGCCGTTGAAATTCCTTCACCATCACTTCTCCTGCCGTTGTCTTGGTAATCACACGATCCCCTTTGCGGATTTCCGAATCGGGTGCAACAATCAATTTATCACCATCCCGATACACAGGTTCCATGCTGTTGCCTGATACCTCCAGGGCATAGACTTTCTTATCCAAAGTAAACGGAAATTCCACTGCATCCCAATCATCTGATAAAATTGGCCAACCATCCGAATCAAAATACCCTTCACGCCCCGCTTTAGCCAACCCCAATAAGGGAATCACATTTTTAGGCTGGGGGCATTTTTCACCTGCCAATTCCATAAATTCAAAAACCGTGGTATTAGTGGCCTTTAAAACTTTATTCATGCTTTCAGTGGATGGCCACCGTTTACGTCCATCAGTCCCAATCCTTTTTGATTTATTAAAACTGGTGGGGTCTAGTCCTGCTTTTTGCGCCATCGCCGACAATGAAAGCCCTTTCGCAGCCGCCAAGTTTTCCAGACCTAACCAAATTTCATTATATGATAATTGCATCTTCTATCCTTTCTTTTTTAAGACTCTCTTTTTAGTTGTATTTATCTTTAGCATACTTTTTTCAAAATGTCAATAGGATTTTTTTCTTATTTTTATCTTGACATTCCTAAAAAAATATGTTAGTTCTTGTTTTGTTCTTTTTTAAATAACCAAAGGAGACTAAAATGAGGAATATTTACCTATCACAATTTGATCAACGCGAAACAACCCCTTTTGAATCATCGGAAGAGGCTTGGTTTTGGTATTGTTTGTGTGAAAGTTTAAAAAACGAACGCACGCATGGACATGAAGCAAAAACGATTCGCCCTTGCGAATCGTCTGACATAGCTATCGCCGTTAAAAAATTGTTACGGGAGGGAACGATTCGGCCCGAACATTTAAAAGTTTTAACTAAATATGGCTTTGAACAAGTCCCACCACATCCCCACTTCGGTGACAGTTTAAAAATTTGCAAATTATGGAAGGAAGCGCTTTCTTTTTTGGAGGGTCTTTTACGTAAAAAAGGAATTGTCTATTGCTTATAAAACAAGGAGTTTTAAATGATTTTAACCCCAACACTTTCTGCCTATCGTTATCCATTTGCCTATGTTGCCTTTGGTGGTAATCCGACACATTGGTGGACCCGATTTTTAAAAAAAGGATTTTATCATTGTTTCCTGATTATGGGGAATGGTTTTGATTGGATTTTAATCGATCCAGTTTGGAATTATACCGATTTGATTTTTATCAGAAACAAAAATTTACTTTCTATAATAAAAGAAAAAGGATACTGTTTATTACGCACAAC